>JAYWAR010000443.1:0-3244 GCA_043782285.1 Akkermansiaceae bacterium
GGATTCGGTTCCCGCCGGTTCTGGCGGGCAAGCGCCGCATAGGACTCTTCTGGCGGAAAACTCCTGGTGTCCGCACAGCCTGTTAGCCAGGCCGTGCCAAAAATGACCGGGATGATCATCCGTAGGATTTCATGAGTCGCTGGCATCGGGATTGGGAGTGGACGCGGGAAGCGGCTCAAGCTTTCCGGATAGAGCCTTCTTCGCGATTTTCGTGATCCAGACAGTGACGACCAAGGTGGCCAGCAGTCCGACACCGTAGAGGATTTTCTGGGCCGTGGTGGTGCCACCGGCAGCGACCTGGGCGATGGAGCCGAGATAGACGTAAAGGATGGTGCCGGGCAACATACCGGCCCATGAAGCGAGAACCGCAGGCCAAAAGCCGATCTTGGTGAGGCCGAGACCGTAGTTCAGCAAGGTGAACGGGAACACGGGCGAAAGCCGCAGCAACAGGACCATCTTCCAGCCTTCGCGGGCGACCGCTTCATCGATGGCTTTGAACGCGGGTTTGTGGGAGAGCTTTTTCTCAATCCACCCGCGCAGGGCGAAGCGGCCTAGGAGGAAGCTGATCGCGGCGGCCAATGTGGAGCCGAGCGAAACCAATGCGGCTCCCTTCACCACCCCGAAGATCGCACCAGCAGACAGGGTGAGCAGACTGCCCGGCACGAAAGCGACAGCGGCTCCAGCATAGACGAAGATGAAAAGCACGGGAGCCCAGATGCCTTGGGCGGCGACCCAGTCGAGAATGTGTTGCATGAGAAATGGTGGAATGGAGATGATTGGCTGACGGGAATCGCAGCGGGTGATCCGTTCACAAGATGAGTCGCCAGTTCCAGTCGGACCTTAACAGGGAAATTCCATTCCGTCTGGAATCGCCCGGCAGCGCTTGCAACTGCCAGCGGATTCGACGAGACAGGGCAGGACTGCATCGAACCAAATGACTTGGCAAAACTTTCAAATGATCCTCACCTTCGCCGTGCTCGGCGGGGTTTTCCTTTGTTTTGTCAAGGAATGGCTGCCGACGGACTTGGTGGCGCTGGGCGGACTGTGCGTCCTGCTTGCCACCGGTGTTCTGGACGATGCCGATCTGAAAAGAATTTTCGGCAACGCCGCCCCGCTGACGATCGGCGCCATGTTCATCCTGGGGGAGGCGTTGACGCGCACCGGAGCGATCGACTGGATCGCGCACCGTTTCGAGATGTGGGCGGGCAAATCCATGGGCCGGGCGTTTGTCATTCTGGCGCTCATCGTGATGCCGCTTTCGGCATTCATGAGCAACACTCCGGTGGTCATCGTATTCCTGCCGGTGGTCATCGGTTATTGCCGGAGATCGGGACTCACGGCGAGCAAGCTGTTGATTCCCCTTTCCTTTCTCAGCATCCTCGGCGGGACGATCACCTTGATCGGGACCTCCACCAACCTGCTCGTCGCCGGCCTGGCGATCGAAGGCGGGCAGCGGCCGTTCGGAATTTTCGAAATCAGCGGCCTGGGCGCGATCTACGCGGTCGTCGGCTTTCTCTATCTGTATTTCATCGGCCGCCGGTTGCTCCCGGTTAGGGATACCGTCAGCAGTCTGCTGGATACCGAGGACACCCGGAGATTCTCCAGCGCCGTAGAAATCCCCGGTGGTTCGCCGCTGATCGGCCAGCGCATGACGGTGCATCCGCTTTTCTCGGACCGCAGGCGGACGACCGTCTACGAGGTCATCCGGCACGGCCTGCGGATCGAAGACACGCCGCTGGATGCGGTGGTGTTGGAGGAGGGGGACGTGCTTTGGTTCAGGGCCACTTCCAAGCATCTCGCCGAAATTCAGGCCACCAAGGGGCTGACGATGGTCCACAGCAAGATGAGCGCTTCCTCCGATTCCGAGGTGAGAACGGTGGAGGCGATCATCAGCAGGCAAAGCGCGCTCGTCGGGCGCAGCGTCAAGGAATCGAACATCCGGCGGCGGTTCGGTGTGGTGGTGGCGGCGGTCCATCGCAAGGGCGAGAATCTCAATGACGGCTATCAGGACATGCGGCTCGCCTTTGGTGACACACTCTTGTTGGAAGGGCCGGTTTCCAACCTTGTCCGGATGCAGCAGGAGGAGAATTTCCTGAGCCTGAATGAAACGGTCGTCAAGCCACCGAGGAAATCCAAGGTGGCAATCGCCCTAGCGATCCTGGCCGCGGTGGTCGTCAGTTCGGCGCTCGGTCTGCTTCCAATCTCCACCGCCTCGATCATCGGCGCGGTGCTGGCCATTTTCACGCGCTGTCTGGACATGCGGGACACTTACCGCAGCATCGAGTGGAACATCCTTTTCCTAATCTACGGCATGCTGGGCCTCGGCCTGGCGATGGAAAAAACCGGTGGCGCGGCGTTGATCGCCAACGGAGTGGTGGGACTGATGCACGGCTACGGACCGGTGGTCATCCTCGCGGCGATCTATCTGCTCGCGTCCATCCTGACGGAAATCGTCACCAACAACGCGGTGGCGATTCTCCTGACTCCCATCGTGATCTCCATCGCGGGCACGCTCCATGTCGATGCCCGGCCGTTCATCGTGGCGGTCATGTTCGGAGCGAGCGCCAGCTTCATCACGCCGATCGGCTACCAGACCAACACCTACGTTTACGGCGCGGGCGGCTATCGGTTCGGCGATTTCCTCAAGGTTGGCATTCCCTTGAACCTGATCCTATGGATGATCGCTACTTGGCTGATTCCGGTATTCTGGCCGTTCTAGCATCGAGTGTTAGTTGCAACCCAAGTTCACGGTCTCAAGCGTGCGATATGCCGGGCGGGAATTCCCAGGCGGTAGGCAGCGAGCATGAGCTGATGGCGCAGGAATGTCCGGATGGTGCCGCCTTTTTCCCAGCGGCGGGTGGAGGTGCGGGCGGATTGTGACGCGATGCGCACCGGGCCGAGGCGTTTGAGTCGGCGCACCATGTGGAGATCTTCCAGCACCGGCCAAGCGGGAAACCTTCCGAGATGGCGGAAAATCCGGCGGCGCATGAAAAGGCCTTGGTCGCCGTAAGGAGTGCCTAGCAGACGACAACGAAGATTGACGAGCGCCTCGATCATCGGTGCGCATCGCAGATTCCCCGAGAGTTCGAATCGGAATGCTCCCGCGCTCGTGGCCGGCGATTGCAGCACGCGGATGATCACTTGCGGGTAGTCCGCTGGTGGCATCGTGTCGGCATGGAGGAAGAGGAGAAACTCACCGGTGGCCATGGCGGCGGCGTGGTTCATTTGCGATGCCCTGCCTTTT
>JAYWAR010000444.1:0-8921 GCA_043782285.1 Akkermansiaceae bacterium
TGTTCTTCGGTCAGTTCGATCGGTTGTGCGGGAAGCCGCTGAAGACTGGATTTGGTGGCGACGATGCCGAGAGCTTCGACGGCTTGGCAGAGGCTGGCAAAGGCGCTATATTCGCCGATCACCGAGACCATCTCATCGTCAAGATGGATTTCTTCGAGACCGGCATCGATCAACTCGAGTTCAATTTCGTCGAGCTCGCGTCCCTTGGGTAAGGGGAACTCGATGACAGTTTTACGGGAAAACATAAAATCCAACTGCCCGGAATTGACCATTTGACCGCCATTTTTGTTAAAAATGATTTTCAAATTACCGACCGAGCGGTTCGAGTTGTCAGTAGCGCACTCGACGATGAACAAGGAGCCGTGCGGACCTTTGCCTTCGTAAGTGACTTCGGTGATATCAGCAGCGTCTTTACCCGCGGCGCGTTTGATCGCATTTTCGATGTTATCACGCGAGAGGTTTTGAGCCTTGGCATTGTTAATCGCCACCCGCAATGGCGCATTGGATTCCGGGTCAGGGCCACCATTTTTGGCGGCCATGGTGATGGATTTGGCGAGCTTGGGGAAAACTTTGGACATCGTGGCCCATCGCGATTCCTTGGCCCGGCGGCGGCATTCAAAATGTCTTCCCATGGTTGCGGTGTGGTTAAAAATTGGCCGGTGAGGCACCGGGGCGGTGATTTAAGCAGTCGTGCGGCGAGATGCAAGTGAAGTGCTCGCCGTTAATTTCAGTCTGATCTCGACGAAAGGTTCGCAAGGAATTTGGGCTCCTTGCGAGCCTCACTGGGATCAGCTCATCGGGATTAGTCCACGTGCACATCGAGGGCTTTTTTAGCGGATATTTCTGCAGATATCGGTTTTTTGGTTACTCATGACCCAAAGTAAAATACCCGCGCGCGCGTTACTTTTTTGTCTAATCCGACAGCCTCGGTCCGCTTACCGCAACTTGGAAAACTTGAGTTCCGGAATCCGCTCCAACTCGCGGTATTCCGGAGCCACCCTTTTCGCGAAAGCGGCCAGCCACGAAGGCCGAGGGTCTCAAGGTCAAACCTTGAAAGTCGTGTTCCCCTTGAAACTCAGGTTGAGCTCGCGTACAGACTGCCATACACAATCATGGCTGTTTCCACCTCACCCAACTCTGAAGGCAGTGCTCCTTGGGACTCTAAGCGGACGCCAACCGGGAAAAACTTCTGGCGACGCTTATTTCGTGGTTTGGCCGTCTTGGCGCTCCTCGGTTTGGTGATGTGGGGGCTTTGGCCGAAACCCGTCATCATCGAAACCGGGGTAGCAGTCCGTGGGCCGTTGACAGTGAAAATCTCGGAAGAGGGCAAAACTCGGGTGCGCAATCGTTACGTGGTCGCCGCTCCCGTCGCCGGCGAGATGCGCCGGGTTTTGTTGAAAGCTGGCGATGAGGTAAAGGCCGGAGAGACCTTGCTCACTCGAATTGAGCTTACTAACGCGCCATTGCTGGACCCTCGCGCGCGTTTGCAGGCAGAGGCGGTGCTGGCGATGCGTGAGGCTTCGCGAAAACAGGCGGTGGAATCCCTGAGTGCCGTCCAAGCGGCCTCGAAAATGGCGACTGCCGAGCGTGAACGGGTACGCTCGGTGACCCGAGTCGGCAGCATGTCACCGTCGGATCGAGATCGCGTGGAAATGGAGTTTACCATGAGGGCGGCCGAAACTCGCGCTGCCGAATTTTCCCTGCAAGTTCATGACTACGAACTTGCACAAGCACGCGCGGCACTTGAGCGCCCGCCCGCCAGCGGCCCGGGTAACCTGCTCGAAATCAAATCCCCGGTCTCCGGTCGGGTACTTAAAGTGTTGCAGGAGAGCGAAATGGTAGTCGCCGCGGGGACCCCGATCCTTGAAATCGGCGATCCGGCGGACTTGGAAATTGAAGCTGAAATTTTGTCGCGAGATGCGGTGGCAATTCATCCGGGCGACGCCGTCGACGTCGAGCAATGGGGTGGCGAAATTTCACTCAAAGCGCGGGTCCGCCGGGTGGAACCAGCCGCGTTTACTAAAATTTCTGCTCTCGGCGTCGAGGAGCAACGGGTGATTGTGCTGAGTGATTTGCTCGCGATTCCGGATGCGGCGAAGACGCTGGGAGACCGATTCCGAGTCGAGGTTCGAGTCGCAATTTGGCGGGCGGAGGACGTATTGATTGTTCCTGCGGGAGCCTTGTTTCGAGAAGGCAATGCATGGAAGATCTACGTTTTTCGGAATGGGGTGGCGAACTTGACTGAGGTTGAGGCAGGACATAGCGATGGCCGCCTGACAGAAATCCTCAGTGGCCTGAAAGCGGGTGATGAAGTTTTACTCCATCCACCCGATACGGTGAAGGGCGGCAGTTCGGTCGAAAAACGCGAAGTTTGACTTTCGATCAACTTTTGAAATCTCGGGTCTGGAATGACAGCCAACCTAAAGTGAATAAGCTGACATTCAGCCCCACTAGAAACGCGTAGGATTCAACGATTTTTGGCCAGGAAATCGATTGTTCCATCATAAAGACCCAAGCGCTCATCCGCCAAGTGATGAAGTAGCTTTCGTAAGGTTTAAAAAACGGAAAGCTCTGTAAAATCATGTCTACAAACAAGATCGTGAGGGTGATGATCGTCGCGGCCGCAGGTTTAATCTTGAAACAAGAAAACATGAAAGCGATCGATGACAGCGTGATCATGCTGATCCCGATACCAGCGGCCGAAAGTGCAAGCCGACCCGCACCTTGCCACCAATCGGGATAAGCGGCGAAGACCTTCATTTTAGGCTCCATCACGAACAGGCCACCTTCCCAGCCGACGGCAGCCACCGCCATCGCGTAGCCGGAAACACCGACGAAGAACACGAAGGAAAAAGTGTAGAGTGAGACGGCGGTATATTTCACCAATAGCAGCCGTAACCGACTGATCGGGCGGGCGAAAACGAGCCGTAAATTGCCATCCTCATTTTCTTTGGCCACAATATCACCCGCAACGAGGGCGAAATAAATCGAGCCCAGCAAAAACATGCTCAACAGCATGATGGTGAAGGTGATAGTCAGGGAACTGTAGTAAGTTCCGAACTCTAAGCCATTGCGCTCCAGCATGCTATGCATGTAATTCTGGCTGCGAGGAAGCTTGTAAACGACTAGAATAAGCGCCTCCATGATTACAAAGGCACCGTAGCCCATCCAGGTGCGCGGCCGGGCGAACAGTTTGTGAAGTTCACCGTGAAGTTGTTGGAGGAAAAGCATGAATTTATGTCGGTTTTAGCGTCCATTCCTTTACACTGGGAATTCAGACGCGCTCACTTTTTGTCACGTTTCTTGCCGGCAAGGTACCGCTCGAACCAACAGGCGAAGAGTTTTTTTGAAATCTCCCCGACATCCACAACCTTTTTGTAAAATTTGAAGTTCGAGTCGACGGGCTCATCAAGCAGGTCCTGTGCGACCTCTTCAAATGACCTGCGGACTGCCTGCTTTGAGCCTGCGGATCCTAGTCCGGCTTTTCTTCGACGTATTCGATGATCACGCAATCCTCATCGGTGAACTTGATGCCGAAATTTTGGTTGAGCAGATCGATGATTTTCACGAGCCGTTCATTTGTTTCGGTGACACGGGTCCCTCCGTAGTTCTTCGATATCACTGCAGTTTCTCCCTGCTTGAGTTTGATTTTCGTGGTCTTGATGTAAGTCCACTTGCCATTGTCCAAGCTCGTTCACAATTTGATGCTGAAGGTGCTGTCCAAAAACAGCACAAACCATCAACGAACCAAAATAAAATATCCAAGCTCCAGATCTCATGAAGCTTCTACTCCAATCATCACCGCCAACACTCGATCCTCGGCGACCAAAACCCGGCCCAATTCAAAACCAAAAATTGGCCTCATCGTTCCTCAAAATTTGGTCAGGAAATCAATTGTGCTCACTACGGTTCGAAAAATTGCGATGCGTGTTTGATGATGTTAAATTGTCTTAGACTTATTGGCCAAGACGTTTACGGATCGACTTTTCTGCCTGATTCAAAAGCACCTTTAACTCGGAATCCGCGCCTGCAACAGCCGCCGCCAAAGCAGGTAAACTCGCGCCACTCCCCACCCGACCGAGGATTCTAACTGCCGAATAACGAATGATACCCTTGCTGTCTGGTAATCGTGCGATCACTCTTGGCTCAATGGGCTGTCCCAAATCCGCGTAAAGTGATTCCCATGTCATCGGATTTTCAGACCACAGTTCATCGAGAATCGCAAGGATCCCAAGATTTTTCTCTTTAACGATCAATGCGACGACATCCGAAGGGACCTCTTCTTTCTTTGCGATCAGCTTTTTAACAACGCTCAATGCGGCATCACTGGCTGGCCCAGGCTGCTCTGACCAAACCGCCAAAGCACTGCAAATATTCCCCTTAAACCGAACACTGTTTTCCCCGAGTAATGAAATCAGTTTACGACTGATATCACTGCGATAAAGTTTGGGTTCAACTTCCGCGAGGCGTTGAACCGCCCGTTTCACTCGATCCAAATCAATGCTGCCCAGCTCTCGCTTGTTCAAATCGTAAAATCCAGGATCTAACTTGTTGGAAAGTTTTTCAATCGGTTCCTCAACGAAAATTTCATTGCGCAAGCGAATTTCGATTACCGAGATCTCTGGATAAATCCCCACGATTTGGCCTAAAGGTTCCGTCAAATTAACAATCTCTTGCAGAGATTGCCTCAGTCCCGTGGCCACCAATAGATAGTCGCCATTATCCCGCGGATAAAAATGCGACGACGAATCCGCATGAGTCACCCGAAGAATATAATCCATCACCAGAAATCGACGACTGTCACTCAAGTCCCTAAACCACAACCCGACTGCCTGATCGCGACTGCCTTCCTTCGCCAGTCGCGCGATTTCGGCGACCAGTGGTCCTGTACCGATTCGGTTCCGCAAAGTCTCGGTAGCGCTGTCTGGCGTGGGCAGATGTTTGGAGTCATGGGCTGGAGTCAGCGAGCCTCGTTGGCTGAGCCCCCCTTGGTTTTGCGTGGACTCCGATCCTGCCGTAAAAAAAAATGGAACTGCCAACAAGCCGCCACCTAACAACAAGCTCAACGCTGAAGCTTTCAACCGAGCTCGCGGATTCGCGTAAATAAGCAACCCACTCCCTAGTAACGAGCCAAAACCAGCTAACAAAATGCGATTTGCCGCAATCATCCCATCCAGCACCCCTCCTCGGCTCCCGCCGAACATCAACAGCATCGCTAACAAAATCATTGCGGTGACCCCAATCACCCCGGCGATAATCTTCTGGGGCGAGACCGGATCGAGAACTGCTGGGTCCGGCTGTGCGCCGTAACGTGGCACTTGCGAACCCGTCAAAATTTCACCACCGGAGAGTGGAATCCGGTGAAACCGATTCGGAGCGATACTTTTCTGCTCACTTGGGTAAAATTTGCGACCTCGAACGATGACCTCGTCGCTGATGCGGAAACGGTGTTCACAGCCACCACATTCGACCGTCCGCTCACGTAAATCTTCACCTACCCTGAATCGCTGGCCGCAAGAAGGACAGCGGATAAGTAACAACGAGTCATCAGGAATAGAAGAGAGCATATCGTATAAACCAAGCTTGAGTCAAATTTCAGCGATTGCAACCTCTAGCATCTCCACAACCTAACATGGTTTTTAGCCCCGTTTCGCACTCAAGAGCGGTGATTGACGCCGAATCCTAGGTCACCCATGCTAATTTTGCATGTCCCGCCCTGGATTAATTCTTAAACTCAGTTGCCTCGATCAACCGGGAATCGTCGCCAAAGTCGCCAACTACGTTGCCAGCCATCGCGGTAACCTGGTCGAATTCTCCCAGTTTTCCGATCAACTCGGCGGCAAATTTTTTGCCAGGTTGGAAATTGAGAGCATCGACTTAGACGTCGATGTCCAAGATTTTATCGATGGTTTCGGCACCCTTGGACGCTCGTTGCAAGCGGACTGGCATTTCCGCCGCCTCCCTTACCGAATGAAAACAGCCGTATTGGTCACCAAAACCAACCACTGCCTGAACGAAATCCTGTGGCGAACCGAACTTGACGAGCTTCCCATCGAAATTACCTCAATCATCGGCAACCGCAGTAATTGCCGTACCGTCGCCGAGGCTGCCAACATTCCGTTTCATCAAATCCAGATGGACGGTGAAGATCGCGCCGCGGGTTTCGCCCAAATCCGCCAACTGATTGCCGCCCAAAACGTCGAGTTGATCGTGCTCGCCCGCTTCATGCAGATACTACCTGATGATTTCTGCAACCAGCACTCCGGTCGAATTATCAACATTCATCACAGCTTTCTACCCGCATTTATCGGTGCGAATCCCTACCGCCAAGCCTATGAACGTGGGGTCAAACTCATCGGTGCCACCTGCCATTACGTCACGGCGGACCTCGACGCGGGGCCAATTATCGAACAGGAAGTTGATCGGGTACAACATTTTCACACCCCGCATGATCTAGTTCGCCTCGGCCGTCATTGCGAAAGAGTCGCCCTCGCCAAGGGAATCCGCTTTCACGTTCACGATCGGACAATCCTTGATGGCCACCGGGCGATTGTTTTTCCAGATTAAATTTAAGCGGAGGCTTTACAAACCGAGTAACCAAGCCCAACTTCCAGTTCCTTCAAGGAGAGGTGGTCGAGTGGTCTATGGCACCTGATTCGAAATCAGACGTGGGGTAACACTCACCGTGGGTTCAAATCCCACCCTCTCCGCCAATGAATAGCCCATCAATTCCGCGCGTGAGTTGGTGATTTCGCAGGGGTTTTCATCCCTCCCGCTGATTTTAATTGGTTTTTCACGGCTTGTTTAGACCATTTATCTTCATAAAAATGGGCGTGGCCATTTCTTCGAACCGTTGAGTTGCGTGCGCAGGTAGCGATTCGAAATCAAAGTCAGGACTCGGCGGGTGTCTTCCTTTTATCTACGCAGGCGTACCGTGATTTTCTCTTCGAGGTCAGCCATGCCGACTGCAGATTGTATCCTTCACGACATCTCAAAACTTCTTGACCGCGTTGAACTCGGGGCTGTCGGTCGGTCGGATGATGATTTTGAGGTTTTCAGGCAGCTCGCCGCTGCCATTGCGGTGATGGAATCCCGCGCCGTCTCCGACGACCCGACAGATCACCTCCTTGTTGACCGTCGGCGAATACAGGAACTCGCTTGCGCCACCAACCGCTTCGAGTGCCCCAAAAAGACAGCCCCGTTGACAGCGACGCCCGACAAGCTGCGTCACCGTCGCGATTTTCAGTTCTCCCTTAAGCAGAAACTTAATGGCCAGAATCCGCCCATTCTTTCATCCCGTCTTCTGGGCACGGTGCATCTTGACGACCTCAGAGGCCTCATTCCTAAAATCGATCTAGCTTCGTTTCGAATTCATGCACCCTGTTGAAGGGCATTTCAGGAATACACAAAAGACATTACGTTTAATGATATTACATCCCAAGTCGTAACTTGTTAAGACATCTTAATTTTGTCGTGTCGCGTGAGGAATGAACTCGAAATTATGACTGAAGCTCAGCATGTTAGACGGAAAAGTTGATGTGTCACGTGGATTAGTGAAGCATTTTTGAGTGATCCGTAGCTACCTCTTGACCGTTGGCCAACAAGGACTAATTCTTGACTTGTCAAATAGGTTCGACTTCACCAGAAATTAATCCAAGTTAACTTGTTATTTTTTTCCCAGTTCTATTTTCCCATGGCGCAAATTTTCTCTCCGATCTCTCTTGGAACGAGCCTGTTTTTGACCGTAAGTTCGCTTATTTGGGCGGAGCCGATCATTCCTGGACTGGCCACATGCCAGCTGGAGCCCGAGCTCAAAGGCCAAATTTTGATTGAAGAGTTGAATTGCGTGGCCTGCCACCACGGCGAACCATCGTTGGTAGCCCGCTCGAAACAAGCTCCGCGCCTCGCCGAGGTCGGTTCGCGAGTCAATCCTACTTATCTTGAAGCGTTCATTCGCAATCCGCATCGCAGCAAACCCGGCACCACCATGCCGGAGCTGCTGACGACCCTCAGCGAGGCAGAAAAGACTCAGGCCGCTACCTCGTTGACTCACTTTTTGTTATCTCTCAAGCCAAACGACTTTACCCCGCAAGCACCCGACATGGTGGCTGCGCAGCAAGGAAAAATTCTTTTCCATTCGCGAGGTTGCGCGGCTTGCCATTCGCCACGCAACGACCTTGGTTCGGAATTGCCTATTCAAGACTCCGTTCCATTAGGAGCCTTAGCTCAAAAATACAGTTTCAAGAGCTTGGTGGGTTTTCTACGAGAACCGCATCTCAGTCTTCCTTCGATGCGGATGCCTGACATGAAATTGGCGCAACCGGAAATCGAACGGATTGCGCATTTTCTACTCCAAGATACCCGGGTTCCGGGGCATTTGGGCTACACGCTTTATAGTGGTGAGGTTTTTGAAGGGCTAGAGAGTGAAAAGGTCAAGGCGGTTACTGCTGGCCGAGTGAATGACTTCGCTTTGACCAGCGTGGTCGGGATTCATCATCAAATTGCGCTAAAGTATGAAGGTTGGCTCAACCTTGCCAACCCCGGAACTTACAATTTTTTCTTCGAAATGAATGGCGGTTCACTGGTCATCGACGGCCAAAAAATTGTCCAACAAGAGCCTAGCAACCGTCGCGGAGTTAAACAACTCGAAGGAACTGCTGAACTCGCGGCGGGTTGGAGAAAAATCCAGCTCACTTATTTTCACACCGGTGAAGAACCGAAGTTTACCTTCGAAATGGCAGGCCCGAATTTTCCTCGTGGGCCGATTCCTGCCGCGATGCTGTCGATTTCCAACGAGCCAATTCCGGCCTTCGAGCCGCTCAAAGTGGATCTCGGATTGGCTGCCCGCGGCCGCCAACAATTCGCAACTCTCGGCTGCGCAAATTGTCATGAGGATCTCAAAATTCCCGCCAAACTTAGCG
>JAYWAR010000445.1:0-3220 GCA_043782285.1 Akkermansiaceae bacterium
ACGATCTCGGATTCGGTCAAACGTCGAGGTCCGGAGTAAATAACGCCCTTCAGAATTTGTAAGGCAGTCATAGCCGAAGCCGAAGCGATCACCCCACCAGTTTTCGAGTTCGTTTCCATGTTTTTCACGAAGTTGCTTCAGAAGTTCTTCTTCCGGCGTCAGGTTCGCTGAATACGTTTTCCCTGTCAAGACGGTGGCCCCCACAACAATCCCACCGCCTTTGATCAAAAAACCACGCATGTTGGCCAAGGTTCCTCCCTGCCCCACAAAATCATCGACCAAACAGTAAACCCTTCCTTCTTTCACCTCACCACCGAACTCAGCCTGCCTCGCCATGCGCGTGAACCCATCAGCCCCCGTATGCCCCACCACGTTTGTCTGAACGATTTCGGAATCCACAGGCCACCCGAGTCGATGCCCAAGGTGGTCTGCCAATGCCTCGGGGATGGCATTCACCCCGTCTCTCTCAATGGCGTGTGCGGACGCTAAAATGGGTCGATGCGCACCGAACGCCTTTGCCAAATGATGGATCACCTCCTCCGAAGCCAAAGCTTCCACTAGGGAAAATGCTGAATCCAGATTGCCCGCCTTCGCGGTCGCATAGTCCGGATGCTTCTTTACCCCCAATTCTTCCGCATGGAGCCAGACTGCGGGAAAACCATCCCATGGGAAACGATCAATTGCCATATGCGCACCTTTCAGCTTTCCCTTCAAGACACACATCTTGGTTTCCCTCCCTCGCCTAACACCCACCGGGTAACAGTCCCCGGCCACCGCTAACAATCGGCCTTAAATCCCTGCGATGATCCAAGCTGGCTTCGATCCGCTCCCCGCCAGCCACTGAAAGGTGACCGTCATCATCTTGCTGATCGGTTCCCAGGAGTATTGCCCGGTTACCCACTCGCGCCCGCGCAGCCCCATGGCATTCGTTTCTGTCGGAAGTTTCGAGATGGCATCTTTCAATGCGGTCACCAGCGGCTCGACTCCGATGTCGATCCACCATCCACATTGCTTGGTGAGGAGTTCTTCCCAAGGCGTGCCACGGGTGGTGATTACGGGCACGCCACACGCGAGCGCCTCGGCAATTACCAACCCGAAATTTTCACTGAAGGTCGGCAACACGAATAGGTCCGCATCACGATAGAAATTCCACCGATCGTCTCCCCACGCCTCATCGGGGAAATCCACGGAACCGTCCAAGCCAGCCAATTTCACCGCGCGTTGCACCTCGGCCAGATGCCCGCCTTCGTCGGGTCCGACGATGGACAAGCGCCAACCGACAGGAGCCACCTGGCGCCATGCCTCCACCAGGTTCAACAATCCCTTTTTGGGATGAATTCGGGAGAGGAATAGAGCGGTCCGGGTCTTGGGCACCCCATCCAAGCCTGACTCGCCATCGCTTCCTGAAAAATCAGGAAAAAACCGCACCGCGCTTTTAGGAGGCATTTCCACACCGTTAGGAATTAGGGCGATCTGATTTCGAAAACCGGCTGATCGGATGCTTTCCACCTCCATCATCGAGGTCGCGCGAAGGCAAGTTGCGTTGCTCAGACAAGCCTTTTCATAGAGCCACATGGCGAGACGCTTCTTAAGTCGGGAATTCTGAAGCGCCCAAGGTTCCAGCATTCCATGAGGAGAGACGATGTAAGGCTGGCCCGTCCGCTTGTGCCACTGATTCACCGCCACGGACGGGTATTTCCAAATCCCATGCACATGCAGGACATCGGGATCGCTGGATAGCAGATGGGGAAGAAGAGTGGGGGCATAACCGAATGCCTCGGGGCCGCGGACTGCATGAATCGTCGTCGGAAGAGGGTTCCAGCGCGGCGCATCGTCGGCCGAACGGGCATCCTCCAACGCCAGGATTTCCAGATCGATTCCACCGATCGCCTCCACCCCGAGGGAGAGATGGCGGACGCTTTCGAAGAGTCCCCCGGCGAGGCGCGAAAGCGAATGAGTTAAATGGATTGCGCGGAGATTGGACATGAGGATGACAGAGCGCTTGATGAGGGATGCATCATCCGACGAGTAGCTTGCGGTAAACGTCCGCATAGCGGGCAGCGATGGTGCCTGCACTGAACCGCTTCACGTTCTCATAGCCGGCCAGCACCAATCCTTCGCGGTACGTGCTATCGCCAACGACGCGGAGGACTCCGTTCCGGATCGAGTCCACATCGAGCGGATCCACGAGACACGCGGAATCGACCGCGACTTCGGGCATTGAACTGATGCTACTGGTAATGACCGGTCGGCCCGTGGCCTGAGCTTCCAAGATTGGCAGTCCAAATCCTTCGTAGAGCGACGCGAACACCAGAAGATCGCAACGCCGATAAGCCTCCACTAGGTCTCTGTCGGACAAACGTCCCAGTTCACTGAAACGCACCCCACTTTCGGTCAAACCTGTGCGTTGGGCTGCATTCAGTTCCCCCACGATCTCCAGCCGACACGCGGTCCCTTTCAACGCCTCCGCAACCCGCTCCACATTCTTGTTCCAACCGGTGCCCACTTGGAGCACGACCGGGGCTTCGGAATTGAAGGGCTTCGCATCTGGTGTGAACTCCGAACACACACAATTAGGAATCACCACCACCTTGTCTGCAAGATCGCCGACCCATCGCCGGAGTTCATCCTTGGTGGTTTGAGAAATCGTTGTCACCACTGCAGCCCGCCGCATCGGCAGCACATACCAAAGTTGCCGCAGTATCTCCCGCTTCCAGCCACCTAGCCGGTTGAGGGCCGCGCAGTCATGGATGGTCAATACTGTGCGCCCTCCCCCCAGACCGAGTGCTAGATAATGGGTATCCCCGACAATGTGGTGAATATCGCCAACCTGTCGTCGCGCAGATTTCAAATTCGCCAGCCGTGACAGCAGCCCACGGCTCGGCTGGGGGCTTGTCGCTTGGGTCACTTCGAATTCATCCGGCAGAAAAGCCCGAATCTCCTCAAACAGCCTCTCGATACTCACTTGCCCGGCATAGGGCAGGCGCTCGTGATGGACAACTTTCATCAAGACGGCACATTCGCTGAAGTTTCAATGGGCATTTCCTCTGCCCCGTCCTCGATTCTATCGCCCACCTTGCCTAGGGGCTTGCGCCTCACGCGCCTTCTTCGCCTCCGCCCGACAGGCTCTGCCGCGAACACCGCGGCGACGACAAGCCACACAAATGCCGACGCCGTATGATTGAACGCCAAACTACCATAGAACTGTCCCAGCAAAAAG
>JAYWAR010000446.1:0-3217 GCA_043782285.1 Akkermansiaceae bacterium
GTCTTCATCAGAGTTCTGTGGACTACAGTGCACGCGAGAAATCGAAAGTCACCAAACATCCAATTTCTTGGGAAAAAGAACCAGAATAATAACAGAATAGAAAATTGTTAGAAGAAAGCGTTTCTAAAACATATTTATTAGGAGAAAAAATCCGCCGTTTTATAAATCGGGAGTTTTAAAATTTTGTGAGTTTATGAAAATGCCTTTAAATATATTTAAGATTAGTGTAATTATTCCAACCTACAATCGGTCTTTTCAAATTTTAAGATCCGTAAGTAGTGTCTTGAATCAAATCGAGGTATTATGCGAAGTCATTGTTATCGATGACGGATCGAGTGATGATACGGAGAAAGTCCTCGCTCAAGTGAGTGATCGTATTCGATATATTAAAACTAAAAATTACGGTGTAAGTGCTGCTAGAAATCGTGGGATTTTAGAAGCGCAAGGTGACTGGATTGCTTTTTTGGATTCTGATGACGTTTGGCATCTTGATAAGATTAAGCGACAAATAGAATGTATCAAACGAACTGACGCAAAAGTGTGTTTTTGTGTCAGTACCGATGAAAATGGTAAACCAATTGATGATTTCAGCAAGATAGATCCTTTGTTAGAGAAGGATTCTGAAAAATTTTATGCGCCAGGAGATTGTCGTTTATTCATGAGTCCGAGGCATCCTTATATTCAATCAATGATTGTTAAAAAATGCATTTTGATGAAATCTGGTGTTTTTGATGAGTCGCTTTGGGTTGCTGAAGATACGAAATTAATTTATGAATTAGTATTAAGGTTTGGATATGCTATAGTAAATAAACCATTAGTTTGTATTAATCGAAATCGTGATGTAAAAGGTTTATCAGATATAACTAATTTAAGAGGAGCCTCGGAAAGGTACCAATGTTATACTCGGGTCCAAGCTGAGATTTACTGGCGCCTAATTCCACTCGATTTTTCAGCAGCAAAACATGTTAAAAAAAATATGTTATATTTTGTTTCTAGGCAGGCAGAAATAGCATGTGCCCTTGGACAAAAAAAACTTGCCATGAAATATGCAAATTCTGGATTAAATTTTGCTGCGGGATGGTCAAATTTAGTAAGGAATTTATTAATTTTAATTGTTCATCAGGGCGCCAAGATGTTTTTTTTGAAAAAATGGAATGCTGAAATAGGGCGTGTCTCAAATAATATTAATATAAGTTAAGTTTAGAATTTGTATTATAATTTAGCTTTTTTCGTTAAAACTATGTCTAAAATTGGTGTTTGATCGCCGTGAAGTACCGGGAGTCTTTTCAAAGCTATCTAAATAGAGCCTGTCCCAGAATCCGTGATTTTCTGCTGGACTTTTACCGAATGTTCATTTGACTGTCGGGCTGAACCTCGATTCTTGCAAAGACGGCCTGACTTGCCTTAATAACCTCAAATTTAGTTCGCCGGATCTAGGTTTTTACGCGGTTTGGGCGTGTCTTTCCCGGACCTGCCGGAATGGGGTCCAGATCCTTGGCGAGAGCGGGCGATCTTTGTCAGGCCGCCTGCGCTTCGGGCAAACCGCTGTTTTGCTCGCGGGCTTCTTTTCGTTTTTGCTCCGCCTCGGCCATGCGGGCGACCACCCACAGGTTATGCGTGAGAGCGGCCCATCTCACCGCGAGCTCCCGATGATTGAATCCTTTGGCTAACAGGGAGACGACCGAGGAACACGTTCTTGAAAATTCCAATCCGCGCTTCGGTGCTGGCTCTTCTCTTAAGGCCCTCGCGAAGGCCTTCTTCATTCGCAAGTTGGTTAGATAGCTCGGTCACGTCTCGCGGACACAAGCCATTGCCGATTTCCCGACGATCTAACATTGCGCTGTTGACTTTACTTGCGAGTCCGCGGTCGCCCCACACTTGTTTCACCTTCAGCTTTTGTTCATCTAGCAGCCGTTCAAGTGCGCGCTTTACCAAGGTGGAATCTCCAGGGGTGTCTTGATATAACTTGTAATCAACGATGATTCCATCGCGGTTCTCGCCGAGCCAGAGTTTGTTGCCAAACTCAACGTTAGACCCGGCTTTGCCACGGACGATTACATTGACGCAATCCTCATAGAGGCTGAGTATTTTGTCTTCATTGACGGTCCGGCGTTCGTCGATGACGCGCTCGTGGACTTGTTTGATGGCGGTGGGAAGTTAATCTAACACGCCTTCCATGCGCTCAATGATTTGCTTTGCTTGGGCTTCGCTGAACTCAGTTTCATCTCGCCGGGTCTTGAGTGCGTTAAGATGGGCTTAGGCGTAAGAAGCGATGCTTTTTTCTAACGTCTTCATTTCACGCAGCACTTTCTTGCGCTGCTTCTTGCCGTTAGTAGCCCGACCCTTGGTGGCCATCTTTATGCAGAGGGTGTTCATTTTGCTCAAGAATTCTGGCGGTTCTTGTGGCATCCGGTTCTTTAATCCATGTTTGCGGATGAGCACGGTGGCTTTCATCAGGGTGCGAGCGGCATCCCGCAACAAAACCCAGTCGGTGGGGAAATGTAGATTCGCCTTCAGGCAGGGCTGTCGAAAAAGACCTGATCAAAGCTGATCGTATGAGGTAGGCCGAAGCTGGCGGAAGGTGGCTGTGATGGATCATTGTCTGCTCCGGTCGCGGCGAGAAGGGCGTTGAATTTTTGGTTGATGACGCGCAGGCTCTCTGTGCTGACCCACTGCCCGAAGCGGTCACTGGGGCTCTCGGAGAACACTTTGATAGAATCCACTTCACCCACATCGAGGAACCATTGAAGGAGCTGACTGTCGGCGATCCTAGCACAGAAATCGCGGTGGCCTAACCCTGTTAGGAGGCGTACGATGTTGGAGCAGAGTGCCAACACGCTGTAGCGGGCGAAGGTCTCTAGGCGCTTGGCACGGGTGGCAGCGGTGTCGATTTTTCGGTCAGTCAGCGCAAGGTTGATGAAATCCTATTCCAAGCCCGAGGTGAACAGGATCGCATTGATGAGTTGAAACAAGGCGCGCTGTTCGCGGTAGTCCACGGGACCATAGACGCAAGGAAGTGCTGAACGAAGAGCGGGTTGGCAGGTGAAAGTGAACATGATTCGAAATTAGAATTGGTGTGATCACAAAATCATAGCCACCGAATTTAGGGCATGGGAGAGGGTGTCAGTAATTTTGTGTAAATGATTTCCCGCTGGTTTCAGTTAGGGCTTATTTGGCATGCGATCTTCAAATTCGATGGCGAAGTGACTCAGGGCGC
>JAYWAR010000447.1:0-3216 GCA_043782285.1 Akkermansiaceae bacterium
AAGTGTTGTTGGCAGCCGAGCACTCGAGGATATGATGGAGGATTGTTGATCGACTAACGACCGTTGGGATCGGTGATTTTCGGGTTGAGCGCTTAGGGCGTAACTCAAGGCGTTGCAGTGGGCTTAGCGCCAATGGTGGGGCTTGGCGATACACTCCGAAAAACCACCTGTTCAGCGAGTCATTTTAATGATCGTCGCAGACTTGAACAAAAGCACGCGAAGCAAGCAAAGGATCCGATTTTTTCGGTCCTTCGCGCGGATCAAAGTTAACTTTTGCAGGTGGGAAAGTGGCACCCGCGTCTGTGGCTTGGCCCGCAAAGCTAAGTTTGGGCTTTCAGTCCTGACTGAAGAGCCCGGTCGCGATTTTTTGGTAGCTGTCGTTTTCGAGCCGAAAGAGCTGGTTGTCGGAAATCACCCGGCCGTAGTAAAAGCGAGGACCTGTGCCGGAGCTATTGGGAGCAAGCTCGATTTCGCGGTGGATGAGTCCGCTGAAGTCACCGTCGTCGTTGAAGTTTTTTTCAATGATTTTGAAGCGGAGCGTTGGCTTGAGAAGTGCTTTGGTGGCGGCCTCGTCATTGGCCGGAAGCCAGCGCTTGACGCTGAGGCTTTCGAGGCTTTCCAGCATGAAGTTGGCGCGTGCGGAGTTGAGCTCTGGGCTGAGATCCTTGTCGTCTTGGTTAGCGGTCCATGTTTCGTTGTTGAATTCATAGCGTAGGATCAAGGGCGGCAAGTTGTCGTTTTGGCGTTCAATCGCCATGAGGTTGACTCGGGTAAGCGACCACAGCCGGGCTGGCCGCCATTCATCGGGTAAAGTTGCGATCGCAGCGATGAGCAATGGATTGACCCCCATTACCGAGGTGTTGCGAATCCCATCGACGATTCGGTTGACGAAAAATTTACCATGTTGATTGATGCCGAAGGCGAGCTCCAAGCATTGGTTTGCTTGGCCGAGGAAACGCAATTTCAGGAACGGTTGTTGCAATCCCCATTGGCTGAAGTCGGTGGCGGCATCGCTTTCAAAGCTAATCCCTCGTGCTTCTTTCATGGCCTTGAGTAGCTCGTATATACGTTCTTCGTTGGCGGGCCTGGACTGCCCATTAATGGTGCTTATCCAAGCTTGTTTTGGGGGGCGGGAGATGAGAATTTCCGTTCCGTTGGCAGGCTGAATTAAAATACCGCGCAGAGACTCGATGTTAAGGTTAGTGAGGCTGGCGTCGCGTAGCTCATTGATGGTGAGCGGCAGGTTGGCGAGTGAAATCAGATTGGACTCGGGTTTGAGCGGCAGCTCAAAAATGGTATTTGGGCGGTCGCAGACGGTGGCGTGGACGTCACGACTCTCCAAGCTTTCTGGTGGAAAGATTTCGAGTGCGGATTCAGTTTTCGAATCAAAGACCGAGAGCGAAATTTGGCTCGATTTGGTCAGTTTGTTGTTCGAGGGCAAGGTGAGTGCAGCTCGGTCAGAAATTTTCACGGCTTGCAATTCGTAGAGCCCTTCGATCAGCGCTTTGACGGCATTGGGATCCGTGGCGAGTTCCAGTGGTTCGACCAGCCGCCATGGACTTTGTGGGGTTTCCTTACGTAGAATCAGATCCCCTTGCTCGTTGCGGATTCGGATTTGTTGCAGCGTGTTGGGGTTGAAAGAGAAGGGGTGGTGATCACGAAGATATTTGAAACCGTCCTTGAAAAGTGGGATAATATCTCCGGTACAGGCGTAAACGTAACGCTGTTTGAGGTTTTTATCGCGAGGTAAAATGAAAACGGTTGGAACGGGTTTTTCTCCGTCTTTGACCTTCGCCAACCAAGGAGTCTGGCGGCCAAGGCGGTATTTTGCCAAGGGTTTGTGGTTGTCCCCTTCGAGGCGAATGTTGATTCCGCCACCGGCAAGGTTGGCTTGTTGAGCGTTGATTTCATCGCGGTGAGTGAAATCTTCAATCTTTAAGCCGAGTGTAAAATTGATGATGCCGTAGGCGGTGCGTGGGTCCATCCGGTCCTGCCACGGCAACGTGGCTAGCCAGCCTTGTGGCCCAAGATCGAAGTTGGCAAGCACTCCGTTTTGGGAGACTTGGATGTGCTTGACGGTGGCTGGATTGAAATCGGTGTAAAGCCGCTGGCCGACGGCAAGAGGCGGCGCGCCGAGCAGCGTATCGAAATTCCCGCGAGTCCATTGCCAGCCTGCTAAGCCGCAAGCAAGGAGCGCGAGCAACGCCAGAATGAGGGTAAATCCTAGGGAGCGCATGGCAAGTTAGGCACGGCGCGAGGACCAAACAAAGGCCCCGATCACGATCAGAAAAGCCGGGAGAAAAAATAAATTTACCCGGTTGATGAAGGAGACTTGGGCGTCGAGCAGGGGCAGTTTGTAGGTGCCGAGCGAGCGCGGTCCGATCCCTGCGAGTGCTTGGCGATTCATCAGCCAGTTGGCAGATGAGGCGAGGAAATCGATGTTGTCGGCGCGCTGGCGGCTTGGGTCGAGGAAGTCGGTGTTGGCGATCACCACCATCCGTGAGGTATCGGCGGCGAAGCGGTCATTGTTGGCTGCGCCGCGAACCACGCATGCGGCCAGGTAGAGTGGTGGCTTGGTGTCTTCCTTTTCGTTGAAACTGGTATCCTTTTCACCAAATTTCGTTTCGCCCCAGAAGCCTTCCACCACTTGGATCAGGCTGACGGGGGCAATTTGGCGATTGATCAAGTCTTCCGCGCCTTCGCGGACTTCAAGCGATGAGCTGGCACCCTCGAAAACCGTTGCTTGATTGGCAAAATCCTTGGTGAAGTCCATGCCGGGGGTGAAAAACCCGCGTGCAGTGGTGTCAATCGTCTGTTTGACCTTGGAAATCACCCGATCACGGCGTGGGGTAATCCCGTAGCCCCGCAAAAATTGCCTTAACTTTGGCGGGGTGTCGCCCGGCTTGAGTAGCATTAGAATCGCGGCTCGTGGGCGGCTCCAATAGTTCTCCAAAATCGCCAGTTCGGCATCCGTAAAATCAGTTTTAGGAGCTACCAGCGCGAGCCCTTCGGCATCGGCAGGGATTTCCTGGAGGCTTGAAAGATTGAGCCCCTCAAGATTGATGTTCTGAAAAAGTAGGGTTTGTTGTAGCGATTTGAGCGGCGATTTTTCACCTTCCACTTCGATGCGGCTCTTGTCGGCGAGGAAAAACATTTTGCGGGCCCGGCCTTCAATCGCTTCGACAAGACGAGCGGTGAGCACATCCTCGCCCTGGA
>JAYWAR010000448.1:0-3215 GCA_043782285.1 Akkermansiaceae bacterium
CTCGCAACAAGCGTCGAATACCGCTGAGAAAGCCGCAAAAGACCTGATACAAGCTGTCGAACAACAACAAAAAGCGGTTGATAAAATGCAGCAAGCTCTTGCGAAGGCAAACGACGCGAACCGTCAGTTTGAAGCGGGGACTTTCGTCAATCGCCTACAGAAAGCGGCGAGCGAGCAAGAGGAGATCGCGAGTTCATTGATTGCAAGCTATGAGCGAATTCTTGGGGTCAAACTTTCAAAGTTAGATCCTTCGGCTCAACGTCGCTTGAAGGAGATGTCGGGTCAACAAGTCAAGACCGCTTCGGAGGTGCGCTGGCTCCAAGAAGATCTCGGTAATTATTTTGCTCGCACTCAGACGGATTGCTTCAAGCAAATTCTGGAGGAAATGAAGGCGTCGCGGCTTGACCTTGGACTGGAACTAACTCGCAACTTGCTTGAGGTAAATCATGGATATCTCGCAACAGAAAATTTAAGAAAATGGTCGGAGCAGCTTAATGCATGGGCCAAGAAGTTAGATGGAGATTCAAAAAGAGGAGCGGGTGGTGGCAGCGCTAGCGGTGCTCAAAGCCCGGAGGATGAAGACTTTGAGTTCATGTTGCGGGTGATGAAATTAGTCCAACAGCAACAAGACTTGCGAGGACAAACCCGCGCCCTTGAGCAATTCCGCCGCGATTCCGGGCTGACGTCACCTGCAATTCACCAACCATGAAGCGCTTTATCCAAATTGCTGGAATTTTGTTACTGGCTCCGTCGCTTGCCGCTGCCGTGGATCAAGCGCCGGATGCGGTGCAATTGAAGCATCGCGAAGGCTCGGCAAAACTGGCAGTTCAACAAGATGAGCTTGCGGCAGACGTTCAGCAACTGACGCTCGAACAAACTGTGCCAGCGGTGATTGAGCTGTTGAAAGAGGTCGGGAAAATCATGGCTGAAGCGACAGATCAGCTCACTGCTGCTGATACCGGAGGCCGTACTTTAGCGGCGCAAACCGAAATTATTGAAAAGATCCATGCGGCGGCTAAGCAAAAACAACAAACTCAAGCGAGCGGCCAATCCGCAAGCGCGATGATGGATATGCTAGAACGCATGCTGGGTATCCCCCCCGATACCGACAAAAAAAACGGAAAGGGTAAGGGCCAAGACGGAGAACCCAGTGAACAAGCTGGCAATGGCGGATCGGGGCTATCGGATGGAGAAAATGCGGCCGCAGGTGGCCAAACGGGCGGTAAAAGTGAAGCTCGCCGGGTCCCTAAAGCCAGTGGCAGCGCGGGTCATGTGTTACCCGAAGAATTTAAGAGTGCGTTAGATGCCTATAACCGTGGAGTCGAACAAAAACTAAAATGAGAATCAACGGGTGGACTTCTTTTTCGTTAAAATCGCTGTCTTGGTGGTGGTTGCGGACACTCGTGGCTTGTAGTTTTTTGAGTGAAGCTTGGTCACAAGACTTGCCGAGTCGCCCACAGGAGGTGATTCCCGCACAAGTAGATTTGATCTATGAACGAGGGCTGCAATATCTCGCAAAATCACAAAGCGACAAAGGCAATTGGAATGATAACGTCGGTTCGGAGCCAGGAGTGGTGGGGCTTTGTGTAGCGGCGTTTTTGGCTCACGGTGAAGATCCCAATTATGGGCGTTATTCCAAAATAATCCGCCTTGGGATTGATTATATTCTCTCCCAGCAAAATGAAAAAAATGGTTATATCGGCTCTAGCATGTATAATCATGCTTTTGCCACCAAGGCGCTGGCGGAATCATACGGCGTCCTCGACAACCCCAAAATTGCCCCCGCACTCAAAAAAGCGATTGAGCTGATCGTGAGCTCTCAGAAGAAAAATCGCTTAGGGGCATGGCGTTACACTCCCGAGAGCCGGGATGCCGATACCACCGTGACCGGTTGCCAGATGGTGACATTGTTTGCAGCTAAAAATGCTGGAATCGCGGTTCCCGACGAAGCGATCTCCAAAGGACTGGCCTATCTAGCAACCTGCCGTGGCAACGATGGTGACTATGGCTATACTTCGGCCTCAGGAGGTAAACCGACTTTAACCGCCATCGGCTCGCTGTGCCTCTCGTTAGCCAAGGAACAGTCTGCAACAGGCTATCAGGAAAGCTTGGCCTATCTGAAAAAAAACTTGGATTTTCGCGACCGTTCTTATCCATTTTATTATGAATACTACATGTCTCAAGCTTTGTTTCATGCCGATGAAGCTACTTGGCAGGAGTGGAATATTCGAAATATCCGTTATCTTGCGACCATCCAGTCTCCAGACGGCTCGTTTCTTGGCAACCAAGGTACTTCATTTAGTACGGCAGCTGGGCTTTTGTCGCTAGCTCTCAATTATCGGTTTTTACCCATCTACGAAAAATGATCGTTAAGCGCTCGATTTTATGGGTTTCTGAAGTGAGGGTTTTAAGCTCAGCACAATCACCCGATTATCCTATCTTGACCGGGGATTTTTTTCTAACGGTAGTTATTCTTTCGATTGGTGAGATGAGTGCCATGGACTTCGACTTACGACTGTCGCTTGATCTAATTCTTGGTATTGCGAATCGGCTGAATCGGGAGCACCAGACTCGAGCCGCTGGCAGTTTACCCCGAAGTGAAATAGCCGCATGAAACTTGCACGATTATCTGCGTTGTTAATTGTGGCATTCACGCTTGGTGCAGCAGCGAACGAATGGCCGTCGAGCGTGCTTCTTTCCAATAATGATCAACTCGATGGCTCTCTCGAATCCCTTTCCACCGAGCGTTTGCTGTGGCAGTCTTCATTGCTGGAAAAACCGACTTCGTTTTTACTCAAAAATGTTTTGGATCTGAACTTGGTTGCGGCACAACCCGCAACGAAAGTTCACTCTCAAGCGTCGGTTCGGATGACCAACGGTGACGTGATCCACGGCCAACTCGCGGCGGTGACCGACGAGGCCGTTGAGCTTGATACTTGGTTTGCAGGTCGGCTTAAATTGAATCGGCCAATGATCGCAGATCTCCGAATCTCCGATTGTCCTGACTTGATCTATGGTGGGCCTAAGGCACTTGAGGACTGGAAGTTATCGGGTGATAAAACCGCGTGGACTTACCAAAATTTCAGTTTGCGGGCGAATGCCAGCGGAAGCATTGCGAAGAATGTCGATCTTCCTGTTGCCTGCAGCGTCGCTTTTGACGTTGGGTGGGGAAGTTTACTGGCACTCAAGCTGATTATTTTCTCGGATGATTTGAC
>JAYWAR010000449.1:0-3215 GCA_043782285.1 Akkermansiaceae bacterium
GCATGGCGATGACATACTTTCAAAAATTGGCCAGCGGGGCATTAATTTCTGTGCTAGTTTTAATGTTTGTCGGTGCGATCGTACGAGTGACTGGAGCGGGGATGGGTTGTCCGGATTGGCCAACCTGCTGGGGTTGCCTGATTCCGCCGACACGGGTCGAGCAGGTGGACTTTTCAAAATTGCCGATTGAGCGATTCCAACGTAAAGCGGAGCGGCTGGGGCGCGATCCTTCAAGCATCACGGTGGAGAGTCTGCGTCAAGAGTTCAACCCACGGCATGTTTGGACGGAGTTTTTAAATCGCTTGTCGAGCATGCCGGTAGGGGTTTTTGCGTTGGCAACTTTCATCGCTGGATTTAGGCAGCGGGAACAGCGCCCGCGAGTGTTTTGGTGCGCCTTCACCTCGCTGGTGGTCGTGCTAGCCAATGCCTGGATGGGAGCGCGGGTGGTTTACAGCGGGCTGAGCCCAGGCGTGCTCACCGCGCATTTGGCTTTAGCGATGAGTCTGCTCGGGACCTTAGCCTATTGCGCTTGGCGGGGAACCGACACGCCGTGGCGGATTCAAATGGAAGCGACATCACTCATCAAGTTGCGCTTGGCGGTAACGATCTTGTTAGTCGTGATCCTTGCCGAAGGGATTCTCGGCTCGCAAGTGCGAGAAATGACCGATGCCTTGGCCAAGGTTCATGCCAATGCGGAGCGGGCGTCTTGGGCCCGCGAACTCGAAGGATCCTGGAAATACTTGGTTCACCGGAGTTTTTCGTGGGTGGTGTTAGGGGTGACGCTTTGGGCTTGGGTTCAAACTAAGCGGCATCGGCAAGGTGGCGCAGGGCTTGTCGAAAAAACGGTTTTAGGGATCGTGCTTTCGCAAATGATCCTCGGAGTGGTGATGGCACAGGTCCACATTTACTCGTGGGTACAGGTGCTGCATGTGGGACTCGCTGCGGTTCTGCTGACCTGCGTCTGGCTGTGGCGCTTCGGGCTGTCTCGGGTATGAAGTTTACCAATCCACGACTTAGAAAGTTGCACAAAAAACCTCCAGCCACCGAATCTGGTGGAAGGAGGTAATATTTTGCAGGATTCGCTTAAGCTTTCACTGGCTCGGGAGCTTTCGCTGGCTCCGGCTTCTTGGCGAAGACCGAGCACCAGCCTGCTTCTGTGACCAATTTACCAGCGAAGATCGTGCAAGGACCGCTCGCATCGCCCGCTTTCCCTTGATAGAGCGAACAGCCCGAACACTTTTGTTCTGGCTTGTGAAGTGGGTATTTCACCGCGTCCACTTGAGTGGTATCTGATTTGTAACCGAGTCCGGTGGCAACAGGATCACTTTCCTCAAGTTTGACTGGCGGTGCGGCTTGGGCGAAGACTTGGCTGCACAGCAAGGCAGGCATTCCGGCGGTGACGACGAGTTGAGTCAGAAAATTACGACGGGTATTCATGGGAATCAGGATGGATTAAAATTTAACGACATCAAAATATCTGATCATTCCGAGAAGATGCACTTCTTTTTTCTCAAATCTTTGAAATTTCCACTATTTTGTTTTGGATTTTTGCGGGGCTTGCGTTTGCGAGGGTATGGAAATGGGTGGGGTGACTGCTTCGATTGTCGGAGGGGTGGCTTGAGGGGGGGTAATGAGACCACCTGGCATTTTCTGGACTCCGTCGCTTACGGCGGCTGGAGTGGCCTTGACGATGAGTGTCTCGCGGTCTTTGAGCAGGGGGTCGAGGGTGCTTTTGGCGACCTCGAAAGTGATGCCGGCAAAGGCTTTTTCTTTAGCGAGTTTGTCGCTCAGGGTTTTGAGACGTTCGGCGAAGGCGGCGTCCTTGGTTTTAGTGTCTTCGGGTTTCTCGGTCGCTTCTTTTTTGCGTTCCTTGGGCAGAGTTGCGGTAAGGTCAACTGTGATTAGGAAATTGTCGGTGGCTGCGGGCTCGGTATCTGGGGCCACTGGCTTTGGGTTTGGCCGGGTAGGGGTGATGTTGAGGTGGTAGGTAAAGCCCTCAAAGGTCTCGATGGTGGCGCTGCGTTTCCCTTCGGTGAGGCTGTGTTCTGCGACCTTCGTGGCTGGAACGACGTCGTCAAAGCGAGCGTAGGCCAAGAGGTTTTTGAGCGGCTCAGCGGCAGCGGTGTCGAGTACTTCGGTGGCGCTTGCACCTTCGAGTTTGAAGGCTGCCTCCTCGGTCTCGCGAGTCAATTTCCATGCGGGATCGGTTTTACCGGTCTGGCTGAGGGTGATGGTTTGGATTTTTTCGGGGTTGATGAATCCGGCTTCAAGCCAGCGCTTAGCCTCGGCACTGACGGCGGGGAACATTTCGCTCACTGCGTAGAAGCCGGATGAGTCGGCGTGATTGCGGACATAACGACCTACCGCACTGCTGCCGCCCATGGGCGAAGGCGCGGCAGCGCTGTCGATGGGTTTACCGAGTGAAACCTTGGCAATTTCCTTGCCCTCGGCATCTTTGAATGTGGCGGTGAGGCCGCGCGCGGCCGCTTGAGTTGCAGTTTCATCCATCCCGAAGCGAGGGGCAAACGAGGGGCCGGCTTGCATCCCGAGAGTGACCTTGAGCTCGCTCAGGGTTCGGATGAAGTCGTTGACATAGGTGAGATTGGCTGGGTAATTGTCGCGTTGGGTGACATTCCATTTACCATCTTTTTTGGCAAGACTGACGCTTGAATCGGCCCCTTGAATTTCGATGGTAGAAGTTGCGTTAGCGGGGAAGGCGTCGAAAAGCAATTGGCCGCGGGTGCGCTCAGTACTGTTGATGATCGCTTGCTTTTGGCTGAGTTTGACGGCAGTGACGGCCGTGCCGAGGGCGATGGCGATAACCCAGAGGGTGGTAACCTGGCGTTTGTTCATAGCTGGGGAAATTGAAGATTGAGAATTTAACGATTGAAATTAGCGGGCGCGGGTGGCGGAGCGACGTTTGAGGAAAAAGACCAGCCCGAGCAAGACCACCAAGCTTGGCATGGCGGCGACGTTGAGGAGGGTGATGGTGGCACCAAGCTTGTCCTTCTGGCGGCGGAGTTCTTTTTCCTGCTCACGGATCAGCTTGGAATACTCGACCTGTTCTTGGCGGAGTTTTTTAATTTCTGCTTCTTGGGCTGGCGAGAGCGTGAGGTCAGAACCACGACTTTTCTGCGCTTGGAGTTCGCTGAGTTTACTTTGGGCGGCCTTTTGTTTGGTTTGGAACTCCTCAATTTTCACGCCGACGGTTTGAT
>JAYWAR010000450.1:0-8874 GCA_043782285.1 Akkermansiaceae bacterium
CGAAGAGACGCCAACGGCAATCAGCAAGAAAGTGATGGATGAAAGTTTCATGGTGTTTTTTTAGGTTCAGAATGAGAATAAATGCAGTGGCGAGTCTAAGCAAGCAGCATCTACCCTCCGCCATCCACGCTTGCCAAAAATCTCGAGGGCAACCTTGAACAGCCCGATCTCCGTCGCGGCCGGTGAAGCGATCTCGGGTCACCGAAACTGTCGTTGCACCACTTGATAAATGTAACCTGCCGCCGCCAGCTTGGCGATCAGCAACTCAGGATCAAGATGGTGAGTCTTCACCAGATCTTCGAGCGAATCGCAGTGATTGCGGAGCTCGGTATTAAGCAAACCGACCAGCAGGTGCGGATCCATTTCGAGGGCATTTGCGAGCTTCATACCCCAATTTGAGAGCTAGCGCCCTTCCGAGCAAGCGTCGATCCATGATCGGGAACTCTTGCGTTTGCCAAATCCGAGCTTATCGAACATTCAATATGGATTCTTGGAACACCGCCTATGAGGGCTCGCTGGTGGCAGACGCTTTAGCGATGCCAGTCCATTGGTATTATGACCGCGCGGCTTTACGACAAGATTATGGGACAATCGACCATTTCATGGCCCCACGCAACCCACACCCGGGCAGCATTTTATGGCGATCCAGCTACCAAGCGCTGAATGCCCGCGGTGACATTTTGCGCGAACAAGCCGTTTATTGGGGGCAGAGAGAAATTCACTACCATCAATTTTTAAAAGCCGGTGAAAACACCCTGAACTTCCGGCTCGCGTCCGAGCTGTTTCAACAAGTTCGGGAACAAGGCACTTACGATGCCGATGCTTGGCTGCAACGCTACATCGAACGAATGCTCGAACCGGGTTGGCACCGCGACACTTATGTGGAAGAGTTTCATCGAAATTTTTTCACCCGTTATGCTCAAGGCAAGCCGCCACGGAAATGCGGGATCCGCGACGAACACATCGGCGGCCTAGCGACAGTGCCCGCACTGCTTGCCGCACTTGCAGGAACCCCGCGCGAGGAGCTAAGGCAGATTGTCAAACAGCACGTCGGCCTTACCCATGCCCACGCCAATGTCTTGAGAGCTGCCGACACCCTCGTCCGTTTACTCTGGGCGGTGACGGCAGGAGAGCCCTTGCGAGAAGCTCTGCAACGAGAAGCAGGCGACTGGTTTTCAGCGAAAAAGGCCGAATCTTGGCGAGACCAGCCCGATGAACAGGTAATCGGTGCCCGCTTCAGCCCGGCTTGCTACATCGCCGAAGCAATGCCGGCCTCACTTTATCTGGCATGGAAATATCACGACGACTTCACCGCTGGAATCATCGCTAACGCCAGCGTCGGCGGCGACAATTGCCACCGCGCTGCGGTCGTCGGCAGCTTATTAGGAGCTGCGGCCAAAGATCTCCAACAGCAACCTGGGCTGCCACAGCATCTCCGCCAAATTGAGGCTCTCGTCACTCCATCCTTGATCGCCAAGCCATGAGCTCCCATTGTTTGTAGCCATCTTTCCAAAATTGCGAATTTGGCTTAACCGCTGTGCCAGAAGGTTTTTCAATCTTAGTTTTTCATCACATTATTCCATTCATGTCCATTTTTGCCACTATTTTCCAAGTCAGCTTACTGATTGTCGTCGTCCTGATGATTTTCAACATCATCATTTTCGTTCACGAATTGGGCCATTTTCTTGCGGCCAAATGGCGTGGTTTGCAAATCGATCGCTTCCAGATTTGGTTTGGAACGCCAATTTGGAAAAAAGAAATCCGGGGTGTCCAATATGGACTGGGCTGGATTCCAGCAGGAGGTTTCGTGGCGTTGCCTCAGATGGCACCGATGGAAACCCTCGAGGGCGGCAGCCACGATCGCCCGCCATTGCCCGCCATTACGCCACTGGATAAAATCATTGTTGCAATTGCTGGACCTTTATTTTCGATCCTACTTGCCCTGCTTTCTGCGGTGGTAGTTTGGGGCGTTGGTAAGCCGAAAGATTTCATTCCTAGTCAAGTCGTCGGTGAGGTGATGGCGGGTAGCCCTGCGGCAAAGGCTGGCATCTTGAGCGGGGACAAAATCATCCAAATTAACGGCAATCGAGTGGAGGGGTTTGCCGGTTCGCTCGACAGCATCACCGAAAGCATCATCCTCAGTAAGGGTAAACAAATTGAATTTACCGTTGAGCGAAAAGGTTCAGCGGCACCACTTAAGTTGATTTCCGAATTTGAGACCCAAAAGACTCAGTGGTTTCAACGCGGCGGCTTACGTCAGGTTGGAATCGGTCCGGAGTTAGATCATATCGAGCTTGGCTCGATCGTCAAAGGCAGCCCGGCCGAAAAAGCTGGGTTTAAAGAGGGTGACACACTCGTCGCGATCAATGGTCAAAAATTCACCTCGGATCGCTTGGCGGTTGCACAAATCAAACAAATCGGGGCGAAACCAATTGAATTTGAAATCGCTCGTCTCGAAAAAATTCTCAAAATCACGGCAACCCCGATGATTCCCACTTTACCGGTGGGCAGCAGCCCAATGCTCGGGCTCGGTTTTTACGGCGCACCTTACCAAAACCAAGGAATTGTCCATCCTGGCCCGATCAAGCAGGTTGCCGACAGTTTGCGGATGATGTGGACTACGATCACTCGAGTTGTCGCTTCGGATTCAAGTATTGGCGTGGGTCATCTCAGCGGTCCGGTTGGGATTGCCAGCATGCAGTATCAGTTGTTGCAGATGGATAACGGCTGGCGGCGGATTCTCGCCTTCATGGTGATTTTCAATGTCAATCTCGCCGTCCTGAACATGATGCCTCTACCCGTGCTTGATGGTGGCCACATCACTCTCGCCATTTTGGAGAAGATTTGGGGCCGTCCAGTCAAAGCCAAACCCCTAGAAATCCTCCAAACCCTTTGTGCCCTCGCACTTATTTCGCTAATGCTATTTGTTACCAGCAAAGACATTGGCGATAAATTTGGCCACGGCCCGGCGAAAGGTTCCCAAGTTGTTTTCCCCACCAATTGAGCCATCTCGCCTGCCCGAACGGTTTCGACAAAAATAACACCGCTCGGTAGTCCCCTAACTCTGGCTGAAAAATAACAGCTTTCTATCATCCTCACATTTACATTTCCCGCTGATTCGGGCATGGATTTTTCATGATCGATTCCGAAAAACTCCAACAACTTTTTCAAGCGGCGCTCAAGGATCAGCCCGAGGAGAAAGCTGCCCCAACCCCAGTATTTCCGACTCCGCCGCCTGTGCGCCAAGCCGCTATCGAGTCAAATCCTGAGCTCGCCGCGCCAGTCTGCGTCGAAATCGATGCCACCGCTCCGCCTGCCGCCAACACCGGCATGGCCGAAGCTGCGTCTGCCGAGTTGAAGGCACTGCTCGACGAGCAAATACAACGGAAAAATGGCAAGCGCCGGCGCGAGATGATCGGCAGACTGGTGTTTGTTTGCCTACTCATCGGCGGCAGTGGCGCGTGGTTGGTCCAAACTCCCGGGCGGGTGGCGGCGCTCAAGGAAGCGATCCGCGACATTCACGAGGCCGGCGATCTGAAGACGATGGTCGCCAAATATCAACAAGCGCTCCACCGAGTCGCGCAGCGTTCCCAACAGATCAACGCCGCCACCGAATCGCTGGGACTCAGCACCGATCAAGACCACGACAAAGATCCAAATTTTAACGCCGAAATGAAAGCGATGATGGGTGGTGAGGGTAAGACGAGTGGCGAGAGAAACGGCACGGTTCAGAAAGCATTCAGCCAAAAACTAACTCCCTCCGCAGCTCCCCACTCCAGCCCGTGATTTTCTGAGCTCTTTTCCGGCTAAGCCCGCTCAATGCAGGGCCCGCTTGCGGGCCACATAGACGGTGCTGGCCGAATCTCGCCCCAACAAGGGATTCTGAAATTTCACCACCTGCGCTTGCGGAGCCTCAAAAACTGCGGCGAGATGACTCAGGAAATTGGCATCCGGCGGATCGTCCGACCAGAGCGCAAAAACACCACCTGGCAGCAATTGTGCGGCGAGACTCCTTAAACCCGCCACGCTGTAAAACGCCGCATTTTGCGGATGTAGCAAATTTTGCGGTGAGTGATCGATGTCCAAAAGCACCGCGTGGAAGCGGCGGCCGGGCTGCGCCGGGTCAAAGCCCAACTCAGGCGCAGCGGCAAGCGCGAAAAAGTCTCCTTCAATCAAACGGCATCGCGGGTCCTGCGCCAGCGTTTCGCCCAGCGGGACCCAACCTTTTTGATGCCACTCGATCACCGGCTTCATCACATCCACCACTAACAATTCTGTCACCCGCTCGTCTCGCAACGCCGCGACCGCAGTATAACCGAGACCAAGCCCTCCCACCACCACCTCCAAACCCAGCCCCTCAGCCGCCGCCAAACCCAGATCCGCCAGCGCTTCCTCAACCTCATGAAAGAGGCTAGACATCAAAAATGCATCTCCTAACAAAACTTCGTAAACGATCAAATCATCTAAGGTCGCCATCCGGCGGCGGCGCAGAATGAGATCGCCAAGCGGCGTCGGGCGGAAATCGAGTTCTTCAAACAGCGGGCTCATGCGTGATGGTATTTAAATCGCAAGCGAGACGCACCCGCAAATTGGTAAAATCGTCCGGCCGTGAAGTGGATCGGGATTGACGCGCTCCACCGCCGACCCAAGCTCAACGCCATGATAGCAAGACTGCGAGGAACAGTGATCGAGGCGTATCCAAACCGCTTGGTGGTGGATGCCCACGGGGTCGGTTATGAGGTTTTCATCCCACTCTCGACCTTTGACCGCCTCCACGCCGCCGAGGGACTGACTGTAGATTTACGCACCCACCTGCATTTTAGCCAGTTAGGGCAAAAGTTGTTCGGCTTCGCAAGTGAGGAGGAACGCGATGTTTTCCTACTGCTCATCGACCGGGTCAGCGGCGTCGGGCCGACGATGGCGGTCTCGGTCCTCAGCGGCATGGACGTCAATCAATTCAAAAAATGCGTGGTGGCGGGCGACGTCGCCGGGCTCTCAAAATTGAAGGGGGTTGGTAAAAAAACGGCAGAGCGCATCGTCCTGGAACTCAAAGATAAGGTCGGAGTGACCGAAACTTGGCAAGACGCGGCGGCAGGCCAAGTCAGTGCCTCGGCAGCAGATGCCGAGCTCGCACTGATTGCGCTAGGCTACAAGCAAGTTGATGCGCGCAAAGCCGTCCGCAGAGTTTTGGACGCAGATTCAGCCGCACCTGCCGAAGCCTTGGTGCGCGGAGCCCTGCGCGCACTGCAAGGGTAAGTCATTTCAAGCGCCAGTCCGCCCGACAATTTGAGCGATTGCCCAAGCGGCGTGTTCCGCGATCAAGGGCTCCGGATCTGCCGCCGCCCGCGCCAAGGCCGGCAAATCCTCACGCTTGCCCGTGTTGCCGAGAGCCACACAAACGTTGCGCAAAAATCGCGGGCGCTTGATCCGCTTAATTGGCGATTTGGCGAACAGCACGCGGAACCCGTCATCATCAAGCTCCAGGAAATCCCGCAGCCGTTTTTCAAATACCGTCGCCCGCGCGTGGAAAGTCATTTCCCGGGATTCCACCGCGAAACGATTCCACGGGCAGGCATCAAGGCAATCATCGCAACCGTAGATTCGATCGCCCATTGCGATCCGGAATTCCTCAGGGATCGGCCCTTTGTGCTCAATGGTTAAATAGGAAATACAGCGCCGCGCATCCATCCTACGAGGCGCGGTGATCGCTTGCGTCGGACAGGCAGTGATGCAAGCGGTGCACTTTCCGCAGTGGTCACCAAAAGGGAGATCCGGCGGTAAATCGAGGGTCGTCAACAGCTCGGCGAGAAAAAACCAAGCTCCCATTCCACGGTGAATTTGAACCGTCGATTTGCCGTTCCAGCCGAGACCTGCGTCACTCGCAAAATCTCGCTCCAACACCGGACCGGTATCGACGTAAAAACGCTGAATCCCACCCAAAGTTTGCAATTTCCCATCGAATTCTCGCAGCCGTTTTTCGATCAAATCATGGTAATCCTCATTCCACGCGTAGCGAGCAATACGGTAGCCGCCGTCCTGCCCCTCAGCGAACGGACTGCGGCCCGGAAAGTAATTGAGGGCCAAGCAAATAATCGATTTGCACCCTGCCAAGACCTCGCGCGGATCGCAACGTCGCTCAGGAGTACGCTCGAGCCAAGCCATTTCCCCCTGTTTGCCCTCCGCCAGCCAGTCTCGGAAAACGTCGGCGTGACTCGCTTGTTTCGCCACTGCGATCCGACAATCGTCGAATCCCAACGCAGCCGCCCATGCTTTAATTTCCGTTACCATCGCATTTACAAGTGGCCCGTGAAAAAATAGCGGGCACTCTCGAGAATCCCAGTTGCCAACTCGCCACAATCCAAGCCCGAGGTATCGACTTGAAGATGCGCGGTCTCGGCGTAAAGCGGCTTCCGTAGCGCTAACAGCGCCTCAATCCGCGCCACCGGGTCCTCCGTATGCAGTAGCGGTCGGTCGCGATTGCGCCCCGTCCGTTCGACGATCACCGCCAGCGGCGCATGCAACCACACCACATAACCGAGGTGGCGCAACATAGCCCGGTTGAGGTCACGCCCGATCACCCCGCCACCCGTTGAGATGATCCGACGAACGGCGCTCGGGTCGTTAAGCTCTTGCAGCAAAGCACTTTCCCGATCTCGAAACGCCGCTTCACCCTCCGCCGCGAAGATGGCGGCGATCGATTTACCCGCCCGCTGTTCGATCACTTGATCCATATCGACCAAAGGGTAACCGAGTCGATGCTGCAATTCGCGTCCGACCGTTGATTTGCCACTGCCCATAAAACCGATAAGAACGATGTTCTTCGGTGGGGTCTGCGATTCATTCATGGCTGACCCTAGCTTGGCGATGTCACTGGGATAAACCGTAAAAACCGCCACTGCCATCATTTCGCAAAAAGAGCACACTCATCCTGCGAACGAAGCGCCCGATTCTGCTGGAGCATCAGCATTCCCGCACTCCGCCGGGCTGCAAACATTCCCGCATTTTCAAAAATTCAAGATTCGCCAGACCTGCCACCTTCTGGCAAAGCTCTAAGGTGTTTGAGACCCGAATGATTCAAGTTGCCGATGACGAGATGAAAACCGCCGTAACCGAGGCCTGTGCCTTGCTGCAAGCCGGTGAAATCGTCGCACTACCTAGCGAGACCGTCTATGGCTTGGCGGCAGATGCCTTTAACCCAGAAGCTGTTGCCAAAGTTTTTGCAGCAAAAGAGCGACCTTCTTTTGACCCGCTCATCGTCCACATCGCCTCACGCGGCGATTTGAAAAATGTCGCGATCGTGCCTGAGGAGATTGCCGAAATCGTCAACCAAGTCACCGCCGCGTTTTGGCCAGGACCGCTCACCCTGATTTTACCGAAGCATCCCGATTTACCCGATTTGGTAACCAGCGGGCTACCGACCGTCGCCGTCCGCCAGAGCGCCCATCCAGTTTTCCGGGCAGTCAACAAAGAGCTCGGTCGCCCGCTTGCGGCACCGAGTGCCAATCGCTTCGGCCGCATTTCACCGACCTCGGCAAGTGCCGTGATGAAAGAACTCGGCGGCCGTATCCCACTGATCGTCGATGCCGGGGCTTGCGCCGAAGGAGTAGAAAGCACCATCATCTCCATCGAGCCTCGGGCTGGCAAAAAACCGATTTTCCGCTTACACCGTGCTGGACCGATCACCAAAGAACAGCTTCAAGATTTCGGCCGCGTCGAAAAATTCAAAGAAATCAAAAATGATACGCCACAAGCACCGGGCCAACTCAGCAGCCATTACGCCCCGCTGACTCCCTTGATTTTGCTGGAAAACCCACAAGATTTCACCCCCGAACCCGGCAAAAAATATGGCCTTCTCAGCTACACCGGTGCCGACGATAGCCCCTACACCACCCTCCACGATTGGGAAGTCATCGAGTCACTCAGCCCCGGCAGCGGCAAGCTCGCCGAAGCTGCGATCCGGCTGTTTTTCGTGATGCGGCTGCTCGATGAAGCGGGCCTCGATGCGATCATCGCCGAGCCCGTCAGCGAAACCGGTTTGGGAGTTGCAATCATGGATCGTTTGCGGCGGGCATCGAGCAATTGGTGACAATTGCCAAACGGCAAGAACCAGACCTGTGCCAGACCAAAAATGAAGATTCGCCTTTTCCTGACCCTCTGATTTTCTAAATTCCACGGATGCTTACTTTCACCGCAAACGCTGACTACGAGGAAAAAGACAGCGAGCCGATTAAGTTAGAACCCGGAGACGAAGTCAGCGTCGGCGTCGCCGACCGCGCTTGGCCCGGCTGGGTGTGGGCGACTGACCGCAACGGCAACGATGGCTACGTCCCAGAGCAAATTCTCGAACCGCTCGGCGAAGGCCGCTACGCCGCGATCCAAGCCTACGACCCTAAAGTGCTAACCCTCAAACGCGGTGATCGCATTGAGTCACTTCACCAAGTTCACGGTTGGCACTGGTGCCAGAATCAACGCGGCGAACAAGGCTGGGTCGGTGGGTATTTGCTCAAACCCGCTTGAAAAATCATGACGAGGCATGGACCCGCCACTTCCGCGTCCACTGCATGGGCTTCTGGCTCCTGCGCTACCTGCGGCCGCCCATTCTCCCAAAGGACCCTAAAATTATCCCCTTCCCCGGCCTCCCCTGCCCGGCCGACGCCCTGCTCGGCCGCTGGACCAAAAAATCCGAGATCCGTATGACATATGACAGAGGGACGACATATGACAGAGGGACAGACCTTTTGTCATGGACCTTTTGTCATGCTACGGGGTCGATGCGGTTGACGATGTCGTCATGGATCGGTGTGGAAAACTAAGCTGAGGTTGTGGCCCAGACTTGCTTCAGACGGACAATAGAATCGCGCCAGGGAGCCTGTT
>JAYWAR010000451.1:0-8861 GCA_043782285.1 Akkermansiaceae bacterium
AAGAAGCCGCCAAACAGGCAATCTTTGAATATATAGAAGGCTACTACCACACGCAGAGAATGCACTCATCGCTCAACTACCTTACCCCTTTAGCTGCTGAAATAGCCGCCTAAAAAACATACTGAAACGCTTCATAAAACACTCCGAAAAATGGTGATAAGTCCTAACAACCACTAAGCCCAATCAGCGGTCAATCATTTACAAAAAATTACGGACACGCCGTGTTGATGATTCGGACTGCGCGGAAAAGCTCCGGGATTTGTCAAAATTCACCGAAAACCGAGAAAATGCGACTTTGGGCTTGCAAGGTTTGGCTCAGTCCGTAACACCTCCGTCCCGAATTATGGCTAAGAAAAGTTGGATCGCCCGCAACGCGCGCAAAAAAGTAACTGTCGAGAAATACGCTGCACTCCGTCTCAAGCTCAAGGCAGCGAAGGATTATGTAGGTCTTTCGATGCTCCCGCGTGACGCGAGCCCGACCCGCCTGGTCAACCGTTGTGAAATCACTGGCCGTCGCCGTGCATTCTTGCGTCGCTTCCGTCTTTCGCGGATCACCTTCCGCGAGCTGGCTTCCGCTGGGATGCTCCCAGGCGTGACCAAGTCGAGTTGGTAAACGGCACGATTTTTGTTATCTCAACGTGGGACGGAAATGACCCGTTCCCACGTTTTTCTTATGCCCATCTACGAATATGTTTCTGAAGCCCCGGAAGATCCGGAGCACTGTTGTCGCGTCTGTGCCCGAGGATTCGAGCTCAGACGTCCGATAGATCGGGTTGCCTTAGTGGTATGCCCGCTGTGTAAAAACCCAGTGAAAAAAGTAATCTCGCGGATCAATACCCCGACGATTACCAAGCCGCTCTCGGTGAGCGATGCGAAAAAGGCCGGTTTCACCATCCTTCAGCGGCGCGATCAAGGCGTTTACGAAAAACTCTGACCCATGATTGCGGATTTCATGTGGTTGGCAACAAATGCTGAGGTTCATTATCAATGGCCGACGCTGGGTGAGACTTTGTTCTACTTAGGTGGAATCCTGTTATTTTTACTTCTCAACGCATTCTTCGTGGCTGCGGAATTCGCCTTCGTCAAGGTGCGTCCCAGCCAGTTGGAGGCGGAGGGTAAAGACAAATCCCTGGAGGGCATCGCTGCCCGGAAAATCGTCGCGGATATCAATCCCTACCTCTCCGCCGCGCAACTTGGGATCACCGTGGCCTCGCTGGCCCTCGGTGCGCTGGGCGAGCCGTTCATCGAGAAACTGGTAGGGCCACCGCTCCAAGGAATTCCTTGGTTTCCTCCAAGTTTGGTTTCCGGACTATCTTGGTTGTTGGCGATCGGCTCATTCACCGTCTTGCACGTGGTGGTGGGCGAGCAATTACCCAAGACCATCGCCATCCGCAAATCGCTGGAAACTACGCTGTTTCTGGCCCGGCCGATGCGCCTATTTTACAACCTTTGTAGCTTGCCCATCCGCATGCTCAACGGTGCATCGAACCGACTGGCGAGGGTCGTTTTTCGCATCGAGCCTGCCACTGGCCATGACGAAGCCCACTCCGCCGAAGAGCTTGCCCTGCTCGTTACCCAGAGCGGCAAATCTCAGGAAGTCACCGAAACGGAGCGGCAAATTTTGATCAACGCGCTTGGTCTCAACGAACTCTGGGTCCGCGATGTGATGACCCCGCGCAACAAGGTGATCATTTTGGATGCCGACCAGCCTTTCGAGAAAACCCTCGAAATCGCGATGCGCAGCAAGCATACCCGCTTTCCGCTGGTCAAAGGACACCTCGATCATGCCATCGGTCTAATTCACATAAAGGACCTTTTCAAACTGATTAAAGACCCGGATCCGGATTTGATGCGGATCAAGCGCGAGCTGAAGATTGTCCCTGACACCATGCCGCTGGACACTTTGCTGCGGTTTTTCTTGCGGGAGCATGCCCACCTTGCGATGGCGGTCGATGAATTTGGCACGCCGGTCGGCATTGTGTTCCTCGACAATGTGATGGAAGAACTCGTGGGTGATATTCAGGATGAATTTGATAACGAGCGTTCTTCGTTTGCACGGATCAATGACGATGAGTTCGTGATTGAAGGTGCGATGACGTTGAACGATCTGGCTGGCCATGTTCCTGAACTTTTCCTCGAAAGTGGCGAGGTGACTACCGTTGGTGGCTACCTCACCCAACAACTCGAACGGTTTCCGGAAATCGGTGAAACCGTGGAGGTTCTTGGCTACCAAGCCCGGGTTACCAGTACTGACGGCCGCCGCGTCGGCCAAGTCCACTTCCGCAAGCTGGTTCCAGCGCTGGAGGAAGTGATCGAGGAAGGCTAAGGATAAGGAGAGTCGATCTTCGGTCGACCCGAGTTGACCGAGGGTCAACTTTCCTTATGATCGTCCGATGTCCTCTGATTTCCTAAACCCAGATGCTCACATCCAAAAGCACGGTGACAAGCTCCCGCATTGGCAGCAGGAAGAAGTCATGCAGTTCGTCACATTCCGGTTGGGTGACGCGTTGCCAGCGGCGAGAGTCCGGCAATGGCTTGAACAGCGCCGGTTCTGGATTGAGGATCACCCAAAGCCTTGGAGCGTCGAAACAGAGGGGGAATATCACCGTCGCTTCACTTGGAAAATCGAATCTTGGCTGGATCAGGGTTCCGGATCATGCCTGCTGAAGGAGCCCGCAGCTAGGGAAATTCTATCAGGCTCTTTGCGGCGCTTCCAAGGCGAACGGGTCGAGCATCAGGCGTGGATCATCATGCCGAACCACGTGCATCTGCTTTTCAAGCCCCTGGTGCCTCTCGGAAAACTCATCCAAGCATGGAAAAGCGTATCTGCCGCAGGCATTGCCAAAGGCCCGATCTGGCAGAGAAATTATCGGGACACGCTCATTCGTGATGTTGATCATTTCGTCAATGCCGTCCGCTATATCCGGAACAATCCGGTGAAAGCGGGATTGGCTGAAAATCATTTCTCCCTTTGGCAAAGCGCCCGTGCCTCGAAGATTTCATAAGGAGGGTTGACCTTCGGTCAACTCGTGTCGACCGAAGATCTACACTCCTTACGCCCCGCGCATCAGCGAGATTTCCGCGAGGGAGATTAGTGCTTTGAGGAGATCCTCACGCGGCGCGGTTTTCAGATCCATCACTGGAACCGCACGGTCCAAGGTAAATTTCCCGGAGCGCGTCCGGCGCAACGCACTGAGATGGGCACCGCAACCCAGCTTGGCACCGATGTCGTGGGCGTAAGTTCGCACATAAAATCCCTTGGAGCAATTCACCGTGAAGTCGATTTCCGGCAGCTCGATGCGGGAAACTTGGTTCGAAGTGATATGCACCTTGCGCGGCTCACGAACGATTTCGATGCCTTTACGGGCGAGTTTGTAGAGCGGCACCCCGTCTTTTTTGATCGCCGAAACCATCGGTGGAATTTGTTCAAAGTCACCCATGAAGCCGTCGAAGGTTTCTTGGATTTGCTCGGTGCTGTATGCTTCAACGGGTTTGGTTTCCAAGGTGTCACCTTGGCGGTCCTGAGTGCTGGTGGTTGAGCCGAGGGTGAGCGTGCCCACGTATTGCTTGTCCTCGCTCATCAGCAAGTCTTGGATTTTGGTGGCGCGGCCAATGACCAACATCAGCAGTCCGGTCGCCATTGGGTCGAGGGTGCCGCAATGGCCAATTTTTTGGGTGTTTAAGGCGCGTCGGGCAATTGCCACCACATCATGGGATGTCATGTCTTCTGCTTTATCGACTAACAATACGCCGCTTGGGCCATCTGAATCCATGGAATTAGGTCTCATATAAGGTGGGTAAAAATTATGGGCGTGGAGCGTCCAGTCGGCGGCGGATCGCGGCCAAGACTTGCAGTTTCGCGGTTTCGAGCGGTCCTGACATCCGGATTCCGGCGGCCAGCGCGTGGCCGCCACCGCCAAACTCCATGGCGATTTCGCAGACGTTGTAGCGGCGGTCCTTGGAACGCATCGAAACGCGGATTTTACCGTCAGGTAGCTCTTCAAAAAATACGGCCACTTGCACGCCGCGGATCGCGCGGATGATGTCGATCAAGCCTTCGCTGTCGTCAGGCGTCAGTGCAAGCTCAACTCGGGTCTGATCCCGCATTTCCCAATTCGCCACAAGGCCGTCGGGAGAGCGTTCTAAAGTGTTGAGCAAGGCACGCATCAGCTCGACGCGGCGGTAAGGGTGGTTGTCGTAAGTTTGGGAATTGAGGGTGCCAACGTCCAGCCCGCGACGGATGAGATCCGCCGCAAGATCGTAAGTGGCGGCGGTGGTCGATGGGTACTGGAATGAGCCGGTGTCGGTGGAAACCGCGACGTAAATGGCATCACGGCTTTCGGCGGGCATCGGCAGCCCGAGCGCGACGATAAGCTGGTAAAGAATTTGACCGGTGGCTGGGCTGGTGGAATCAATCAAGTTGAGATCTCCGTATTTTGGATTGGAAAGGTGGTGGTCGATGTTGATCCAGATTTTAGCCGTGGAGGCGGCGTGCAGTGCGCGCTCGCCAAGTCGTGGCTTGGTCGCGGTGTCGAGGGCGATGGCGACTTCCACCACCAGGGGCTCGGCAGGGGGGCGCTCGATTTTTTCCGAGCCGGCCATGAAGGTGAGGTTTTCGGGTAAGCCGTCCTCATTCAGGAGGCGGACACTTTTTCCCGCAGCCATCAGCGCGTAACCGAGTGCGAGCTGTGAGCCGATCGCGTCGCCATCAGGGCGGACGTGACTGATTAGGACGAACGATTGGTGCTGGCGTATGACTTCGCCGATGTCTGCGAAGCTAGCGTCTTTGGGAGTGGTGGATTCGCTCATGGGCTGAAACCGCAGCGCGGGGCGCGGATTCTTGCCGTGATGCCCTTTGGCGCAAGGATAAACCTGAAAATGCAATCTCGCACGTTAGGGCCTTTGCTTGGAAGCTTTATGCCAAAGCTTGCTGAAGCGCTGAGATTCGATTGACGAACGGAGAGGCGATATCCGGGTACCCAATTTCTGAAGCAGTGATGGCGGACAGGATGTCCTCGTTTCAGCTGACAAAGAGCTCGCGAAAGCTATTTTGTCGGGCTCGATCGGCTCGAGTTATCGAATCCGAGTGACTCGTAGCCGCTCGGCGGTGAGCAGCGCTCGAAATTGAGCGTAGTCTTGCTCGCGGCTGGAGGACAGCAGGCGGTAACGATAGCGTCTCCAATGACGCATTTCTTCGAGCGCGTTGCTCATCCGCAGCGCGATGGTCGCGGCGCTGTCAGTGCCCCGGCCAGAAAGGCGCTGATAGAGCTCAGTTTCGCTCGGCGGCATCACAAATAGGTCGACTAAGGCGCGCTGGATATCGGGATCTGGGCAGGCTCGAACTTGATCGGCTCCTTGAAGATCGATGTCCATCACCACATCGATTCCGTCTTGGAGATGGGAAACGACTTCAGATTTGAGCGAGCCGTAAAGATTTTCGTGAACTACGGCATGTTCGAGGAAATCGCTGGCTTCGAGTCGGTGGTGGAAATCTTGCTTGGAGAGAAAATGGTAGTCTTTGCCGTTTTGTTCGCCCGGGCGTGGGGCGCGGGTGGTGCAAGAAATCGAGTAGTGGGCCTCGCCCGAGTCAGCGAGTTGCCGACAGAGCGTAGTTTTGCCTGACCCTGAAGGGCCGGAGACGACAAGTAGAATGCCGGTGCGTGCGGACATGGACGGGGATCTAAAAACCAATGCCGCCAAGGAATCGAGCAGTTTGTTGTGATTTCTGGAAAACATTGCGGCCGATTTTAGGTCTGTGGCTTACGCCGAGAGTCGAGAAGTCTCAAAAGAGCGAATTTGACGATTGCAGATTTCCCTAAAATAGCCGATTCTATAGGGTGAAATGATGCTTTTGCGCGTATTCCAAGATCTGATCAAACCGCAATGGCGAGCGGTGTTCGAGCAGCTCAAACTTGCGGGTGGCTTGCCGGTGAGTGAGTTGGCACGGCGGGTGAATGCCAGTTACATGGCCGTGAAGCAGCATTGCGAAAAGCTCAAGAAAATGGGTTATCTGGAGCGGGCGCGGGAGCCGCGGACGGGGGTTGGGCGACCCGAGATTTTTTACAGCCTCAGTGCGAAAGCGGATGCGCTTTTTCCACAGGCTGGGGTGAGTTTCACGCTTGATTTACTGGCGGGGCTGGAGTCGCTGGTCGGCGATGCGACCCCCGACAAGTTGCTTTCCCAGTATTTTCAGAAGCAGCAGGAAAAATGGTGGGTGCTGTTGTCTAAAGCGCAATCACTCGGGGAAAAAGCGAGCATGCTGGTGAGTTTAAGAGAGCAACAGGGTTGTTTGAGTTGCCGTCGTTCAGATTTAAACCATCACTTGCAGATTGAGGAACTTCACAATCCACTACAAAGAGTTTTCGAACACTATCCGCAGGCCTTAGCGATGGAACTTCGGATGATTGAGCAGTTGCTCGGTGCTCGGGTGATTCGTTCGGAACTGACCCGTGGACGTGCGGGCCAGTCACGAGTGATTTTCGAAGTCATCCCATTGGACTGATTCTGAGAATTTTTTGAATGTTTCTTGCCCTCATTGCGTCGAACTTGCCGGACTCCAGAAAACCATGAAGCACTCATCCTTGATTCTCGTTGTTGCCGTGGGCCTGTTGACAGGCTCGGGCTGTGATAAAACTTCGTCAAACTCGGCAAAAAAAATTGCGGAGCTTGAGCAAAAAAATACTGCGGCGGTGGAACGGCAACGCGAACTCGAACAACAACTCGAAAACCAGCGTTTGGCATCTGAACGAGACGGCATCGAGCGCGAGCGAATGAAGATCGAGACAGACCGTGCGGAGCTTGAACGCCAGCAAGGAGCTACCGCGGCGCAAAATCAGGAGATCCGTCAACGCGAGGAGGCTCTGATGAAGCGGGAGGGGGGGCTGGAGCAACGCCAAGTGACGCTCACCCGCTCTCAAGATGATTTGCATGCTCGTGAATCAAAACTTAGTGTGCGCGATCAAAACTTGGCGGGGCGTGAAGCCCTGCCCTTTGTGCCAAATCGGCCGATTAAGCCAGTAGGCGACTATGGGATGTTTTACGATTCACTCACGGCATACGGTTCATGGTTTGAAACTCCGAATTATGGTTATGTCTGGCAGCCGGCGGTGGTGCGAGATCTGAATTGGCGGCCTTATTGTCGGGGGCGTTGGGTATGCAGTGATCGCGGCTGGACTTGGGTTTCCGAAGAGCCGTTCGGCTGGGCAACCTATCATTATGGGCGCTGGGCCTTGCTCCGCGGGCGCGGTTGGGTTTGGGTGCCAGGCTCTGAGTGGGCTCCGAGCTGGGTTTCATGGCGCGAAAATCCGAGTCATATTGGTTGGGCTCCCTTGCCCCCCGAAACTTTGGCTTATCGAGGGCATAATTGGGACTCCACGGTGGAAGTTCAATTTGGGATCGGTGCCGCTTGGTTTAATTTCGTCGAGAGTCGTAATTTCGGCAGTCCGCTTTATGGCCATTGTTTGCCAATTTCCCGAAATTCAATTTTCATCCAACAGACGACCAATATCACCTATATTCACATCCAAAATCAGCAGGTGATTTGCGGCGGACCGCAATACAACAGGATGTCGGAATGTGTCGGCAGACCTTTGCCCTTCTATCGCTTAGAGATGGATCAGTCTTCTTGTTTCAACCCTAGCTCGCTGGGGATGAGCCCACGAATTCAGGGGGATCGCTTGCTGGTTTCAGCTCCTAATCTGGATGTGGGCTGGAATGCCGGACTTAAGCCGAATCAGCTCAAAGGCGGTATGGAATCGGTCACGGTGGAGCGCAGCCAAGAATTGGATCATGAAATTGGCGAGCATTATCGCCGGAGTCGTGAAGCAAGTCGTGAGCAAGCTGAACTGGCAATTACTGAGCTCGGCGGACGTGAAAAATTTGAACAAAAGCGCAATCAGCGCTTGCTGGAAAATCGCAATCAGGCAGATCGCCAAGCGGCTGAGAAGCATCAGCACAGAGCAGGGCAAAATCCGGTGTTACCTCCGGGGACTCCCGGTGACAAACTCGAATCTGAATCTGCGGCGAATCCTGTAAATTCGGATTTGGGTAAAAATCAACAGCCAGGCATTGGGGGGGCAACGTCAAATCAAGATCTTGGCCATCGTGGGAAAGGCCTTGATCCCAAGCAGGGGTTAGCGAATCAGCAAGCTCAAACCGCCGGGACCGAGAATCTGAAGCTCCCGCAAGCACCACCCTCCAAAAGTGAGCAGGAATTGGAACGCCTTGAACGACTGCGTCAAGCTGAGCAAGCCCAGGCTGAAGTGGTGCGACACAAGCAAGGCGAACTGCCAAAGGCTGACGAGTTGGTCAAACGGCCGAAAGTGGCGGAGCCTGCAAGTACCGAGCCCCAAGCGCCTCAAAAAGAACCAACCGACCCACAGCGTGAGAAAACTCAGCAATTGGAACAACAAGCGAAGCTGCGCAAGCAACAAGAGCAAGCCGGGGCGGTGAAGGTGGTTGAGCCACCAAAGGCTGATGAGTTGGTCAAACGGCCGAAAGTGGCGGAGCCTGCAAGTACCGAGCCCCCAGCACCTCAAAAAGAAACAACTGACCCACAGCGGACACGCGCACTCGAGCAACAGCAACAAGCCCAACGCCAACAAGAGCAAGCTCAACAAGCTCAACGCCACCAGGAGCAGGTTCAGCAACAAGCGCAACGTCAGCAGGCCCATCAGGCTCAGCAAGCTCAGCAAGCTCAGCAAGCTCAGCAGGCTCAGCAGGCTCAGCAGGCTCAGCAGGCTCAGCAAGCTCAACAGGCTCAGCAAGCTCAGCAAGCTCAGCAAGCTCAGCAAGCTCAGCAAGCTCAACAGGCTCAACAGGCTCAACAGGCTCAACAGGCTCAACAAGCCCAGCGTCAACAG
>JAYWAR010000452.1:0-3201 GCA_043782285.1 Akkermansiaceae bacterium
TTTCCCGGCTTAGTTGTCAACGGAATAGACGTTCACGCCCACCCACTGGTGTCTCATTCAATCCAGTTGGTTTCTGAAAAGAAGTTGTGAGTCGTGAAATTTGTCTATCGTTTGCGCTATTCCATCCTTCCCACTTGGCGTTTGCCCGAGGAATGAGATCGTTCTTTATGAAATCCATCCAAACCCTCGGCCGTTCGAAAAATTTGCACTTAATTGCGGGGAAGGTGGCCTTACCAGGGTTTTCCGCAGCGACTTGTCTTAGATCGATCATCGGACTTTGCGTCCTGTTGACTCTAACTCCAACCGCCACAGCCGCCGTGCCAGATCTCACTGCGGCGGGCGTCATTGCTGCGCTAAAAAGCACTCCCACCTATAGCAATCGGCCCTATTCGGAGACCTACAATCTCGGCCCCACCGGCCTGCGCGGCTGGATCTACATCGACGGTAACAACGCGGGCCAACAAGGTCTTATCACCGCGCCGAGTCGCCAAATTTTGATCACCGTGGCAAGTGCTCCGGGCAGCGCAGTGCTTGCCCCCGATGATGTGATCCTCGGTGCAATCGCAGCTAACAGCGGTGTCGTGCCACTCTTCTCCAGCGACTGCCGCAAAGCCTTCGGCGTGGCTATCGGCGAGGCGGAGAAAACCGGCGCCGGCACACTGCGCGTCAAGCGTTGGCGCGCAGGCAGCGTCACCGATGAGAACATCGCGATGACCATCATGGGCAACTACACCGCCACCGCTCCCTTCGCCTGCCCCAAGTCTGAGCGAGTCCTTGCCAATGCCCGCACCAAGCTTGTTAGCCAACTTCTCGCCGACCCAAACTTCCTCGCCTCTAACTACGGCGGGGCCATCGACGCGCTCGCGCTGCTCGCCAGCGTAGCACCCGGTGATGCGGACTATGCGGCCGTGCAGACGCGTTTGCAGTCCTATGCGCGTGCGCTGGCTCCCACCAATCTAAGTCTAACGGGCTGCAATCCGTGGAGCTGGAGCTATATCGAAATTTTCCTCAGTGAATATTACCTTCGGTCAGTGGCGGACGGCACACCTGATACTAGCGTGCTGCATGGGATTAATGAATATGCCCTTGGGCTGGCCAAAGGTCAGAGCAGATATGGCACCTTCGGTCATGGCGGCTCGCTGTTGAAAACGGACGGCAGCTTGCACGGCACGATCCCTCCTTATGGTCCAGTAAACGCGGCGGGTATTCCTGCTAACATCGCAATTGTGATGGGTAAAAAAACACTCGCTGCGGCCGGTCTAGCGATTGATCCAGAGTATGACCCTGCGATCCAGCGTGCGGCTGATTTCTTTAGCTTCTATGTCAACAAAGGGCCGATTCCCTACGGCGAGCATGAACCTTACCTTGATAGTAATTCGTCCGGTCACGCGCCCAATGGTAAAGATGCGATGTGTGCCGTGCTGTTTGGTTTGCAGGACAATCGCCCGGTGCAAGCTGAGTACTTCACCCGCATCACCACTGCGGGTTGCACCGGTCGCGAGTATGGCCATACCGGCCAAGGGTTTAGTTATCTATGGGGTGCCTTGGGTGCCAATATGGGCGGGTCCACTGCGGTGGCGGAATACTTGAAAAATGTGCGTTGGCACCTCGATCTTGAGCGCCGCACCGACGGCTCGTTTGTCTATGACGGCCAAGAACAATATGGTGGCGGCAAGACTGCGGACGGCACATATCTCGGGGCTTGCGGCTACTATGCAGTGCGCCCCACCTCCAGCTATATCCTCACTTATGCAGTCTCGCTGCAACGGCTTTATATAACTGGAAAAAAGGACGCCGGTGCCACCGACTACACACTCAGTGCGACCAAGGTGGCCGCCGCCATCGCCGCTGCGACCTTTAAACAAGATTGTATTGCCTACACCACCACCCAGTTGATCGCTGGCCTAAATGACTATGATCCGGTGGTGAGAAATGATGCAGCCAAAGAACTCGGCACTCGCACCCTGACCCCCACGGAAGTGAATACCCTCATCACCATGGCCGGAGCTTCCGACGTGAATGGGCGGATGGGAGCCTGCCAAACTTTGGGCATTCTTAAAACTCCCGGCGCATTGACCTTGTTAGGTCAAAGACTCTCAGACTCAGACATCTGGGTTCGCGGGATTGCCGCCAAGGCTCTGAAAAACTACGGCTCGGCCGCCAGCGGGCAAGTCACTCCGATGCTCACCGCGTTTACCGCCAATGCCACCGATCCAGAAGTCATCGTGTGGAACGACCCGGTGCAGATCGCCAATGGCTTTCTCTCTAACGCAATCGTCGATGCGAATTTGTCAGCCTCCACGAGCAGCGCGTCCAAGAGTTTGCTCTATCCAGCGCTCAGGGCTGCGTTGAAGCAACCGGATTCCCTGCCTCGCTTGATTGCTTCCAATTATACCTATAACTATCTCACTCTAGCAGACGCGCAGGCACTGACTCCAGATCTCTTGGCGGTCGCCACCACCGAAGCGCAAGCGGACACGATGTGGCATGGCGAAGCCCGCGCCTCGGGCATCGCTACCTTAGCTAAATTCACAATGGCGGAAGCGATCCCGATCGCACTGACCATGCAAACGGAGCAAAACGGCTATGGCTGGGGTTCTCATCATTACCGCATCGCCGGGCTGAATGCCCTCAGCACCTTCGGCGATTCTTCTAGGTTTGCACTGCCCACCCTTCGCAACTTAAGTCTCATCTGGGCTACAAATTCCACCGAATACCCGACATTGCTCAGTGCCATTTCCAGCATCGACGCTGCGATCACTTCGCCCGCTGGCATCTTCAATGCACTGGCCGTCGCCACCCCGCAGGTCGTCGTCACCACCGGTGCCAAAGCGATCACGCTCACCGGCAGTTCGTGCCGTGGCACAGCACTAACATTCACCAATGTCACCACGCCCGCCCACGGCACGCTTACTGGCACCGCCCCAAATCTTATTTATACCCCGACTGCGGGCTACACCGGTACGGACCGCTTCACGTTTCGAACCAATGATACACTAACCACTTCCGAGCCGGGGACCGTAAGCATCATTGTAGGCTCCGCCGGCACCGGCGTGAAAGGGGAGTATTATGATAACTCAGCGTTCACCAACCTGAAACTCACCCGCACCGATGCCCAAGTGAATTTCGACTGGGGCACTGGCTCACCCGCTGCGTCGATCGGGTCGGATACCTTCAGCGTGCGCTGGACTAGCCAACTGC
>JAYWAR010000453.1:0-8839 GCA_043782285.1 Akkermansiaceae bacterium
TCCCATCAAAAATCAACAATCACCAATCGATAATCATCCATTAAATCTTAGACGACTCGGTAATCAAGAGTCACGATGCCGGGCCTTGCCGTCCTAAGTCAGCGCTTATGGGGGCTGACCTTCGGAATTCCCTACCGGATTTCTCACTTGTCTTCACTTGCCCTTGAGAAAATCGCCACCACTTGCTCACGAGTGATTCCCCATGCTTTTAGTGCATCTGTGAAAATGCCTCCAATCTTATGTGAGGATGGAAGTGAGGGTGGGATTGATGAAATAGTTCCATCGGCCAATCTTGCGCTTGTGGAGGAGCCCGGCGGCGGTGAGGGCTTCGAGGTATTTGGTATGACAGAGGGACAGTCCTTCTGTCACGATATCCCCTCATCCTCCGACGACATGGAACTCGTTACCTGGTTGGTAATCCTCGATCCGAAATCATAAAATCCAAAATAAGAAATCAGACTTTATCTCGCACAAAATCCGACTATCCTTCGGAAAAATGAAAATCACCGTCGATCTCCCCGAAACCGAACTCACCGAGATTTGTGAAATCACCGGCATCGCTAAGAAAGGTCCAGCCATCCGCAAGTTACTTGCAGACACCCTGCAAGCCCAGCGCCGTGCGAAAATCGCCGGGAAATTCCTCACCGGCCAATGGTCCGCAGAGTTGAAAGGCTTCGAAGCCTCCAAAGCGGCGGATCGCTCACAATCCCAAACCCTCTCCGAACAATGGCGCGATTAATCGAATCCTCCCTCTGGGTGGACTTCACCCGCAGCAAGTCGCCGCTTGCTCTCAAAACCTTGATCCAGCCTTGGATCCTCGACCCGCTTGCCTGCCTGTGCGAACCCATCGCCTTCGAAGTGCTTCGCCACGCGATGCCGCAGGAACAAAAATGGATCAATACCCAGTTCGAAACCCTGCCGCTGCTTTCGACCCCGGACCGTCTTTGGCGGGATGCCACCCGCCTTGGCCAGCAATGCCGCGCAGCCGGTTTCAACGCCGGTTCCCTCGACCTAGTCATCGCCGCCCTCTGCATCCATCACGACGCGGAACTTATCACCTTCGATGCCGACTACCTGGCCATCGCCCGCTCCTCGAAGCTCCGAGTCCACCACCTCTTAAGACCTTAGGTCCTTCAGAGATCTTTCCCATGCCTGTCATGCGACTCATCTGGCATGGAGACAGCACTTGGCGCACCCGCCCTCTCCATCACGACAGAGGGACACGACAGAGGGACAGTTCTTCTGTCATGAGACCCAAAGCGGCCAAGATCAAAACCGCCGCGTCGAAATCTGGGTTGGCAACTTCGCGCAAAATTTTTTACGACGGGTGGGGGTAGAATGAAGGATTGGGTGTTTCAATTACGCGATCCGCGGTGATTTGGCAGGCAGAGGTGGATCGGGGCTTGATCGCTCCAGCCCCGGGGTTTAGTGCCTGTCACTCGATTTCATGTCTGCTTCCTCTTATGCCATTCCTTCCCCCGCCTTGCAGCGTGAGGTGAAACGCCGCCGCTCGTTCGCGATCATTTCCCATCCGGACGCCGGAAAAACTACCTTGACCGAGAAGTTCCTGCTTTACGGCGGTGCTCTCAACCTAGCTGGCAGCGTTACCGCCCGCAAAAACCAGCGCGCCACAACTTCAGACTGGATGGATCTCGAAAAACAGCGCGGAATTTCCGTGAGTTCCACGGTCTTGCAATTTGAATACAAGGACTGCGTCGTCAACATCCTCGATACCCCAGGGCACAAGGATTTCTCGGAAGACACTTACCGTGTCCTGACCGCAGTCGATGCTGCGGTGATGGTGGTGGATGCCGGCAAGGGCATCGAGAGCCAGACTCGGAAATTGTTTGAAGTTTGCCGCCGTCGAGGGGTACCGATTTTTACCTTCATGAATAAGCTCGACCGCCCCGCGCGGCCCTCTATGGATTTGCTCGACGAGCTGGAGTCGGTGCTTGGGATCCATGCATTCCCGGTCAACTGGCCGCTTGGTGACGGGCCGCGCTTCCGCGGGGTTTACGATCGCGAGCAAAAGCAAGTTCACCTTTTCCAGCGCACGGTTCACGGTGCCTTCCGCGCTCCGGTAGCGGTGACCGGAATTGAGGACGAGAGCGTCAAGGAGGCGGTGGAAGAAGGCACTTACCGTCAAGTTTGCGACGAATTGGAGCTGCTCGAAGGTGCAGGCGCGGATTTCAATTTGGAAAAAGTCCTCGCGGGTGAACTTACGCCGGTGTTCTTCGGCAGTGCGGCTAACAATTTTGGGGTGCAACTGTTGCTCGACCGTTTCCTCGAACTCTCGCCGGCACCAAGCCCGCGCGAAAGTTGCGGGATGCGGATCGATCCGGCATCCACAGAGTTTTCAGCTTTCGTCTTCAAAATCCAGGCGAATATGAACCCGAAACATCGCGACCGGATCGCTTTTATTCGGATCGTTTCTGGGAAATTTGAGCGCGATATGGACGTGATTAACGGCCGCAGCGGCGAGAAAGTCCGTCTCGCCAACTCGCAGCGGCTGTTTGCTCGCGAACGCGAGACCGTCGATGACGCCTACGCTGGCGATGTGGTCGGGCTGGTCGGAAATTATGATCTGCTCATCGGTGACACGCTGGCCTCGCAGCCGGGCGTGAGCTTCGATGAAATTCCGCGGTTCGCGCCAGAATGCTTCTCATTCCTTCACAACAAGAGCACCGCAAAATACAAACGTTTTCGCGATGGCCTCCAACAACTGCTCAAGGAAGGAGTGGCGAGTGAGTTTGTACTGATCGACCATGAAGGCCCACAAATCCCACTGCTCGGCGCAGTCGGCCCGCTGCAATTCGAAGTGCTCCAATACCGGCTCGAAGGTGAATACGCCGCCGAGACCCGGATCGAGCAGGCCAACTGGTCGCTCGCCCGATGGCTCAAGCCGCTTACCGGTGAACCCCTTGCGCCAGAGGCTCGGCCAGCACTCTCACTGGGCGCGGCACTCGCCCGCGATTCGAATGGTTGGCTGGTCGCCCTGCTGCCCAGCGAGTGGGCTTTGAAAACTTTTAGCGACAAGAACGAGGACTGGTTTATTTCCGAGCACCCGTTCCCACCCCCTTCAAAAAACTTCTGAGTTTGAGCTTATAACAGCGGCGTTTTACCCACCGCTGATAATTTTGATCTTGGTGAAATCAGGAATACTGGTAGCTGTCATTGATCTTGATATCAGCAGGAATAAATATGCCATGACTCGCAAGCGAGAAATCGTCCACCATCCGAAACCCGAAATCCTCGCCGCAATCCAAGCCGCGGAATCTGTGCTGCCGAAAAGTTTTCCGATTGTCGGCATCGGTGCTTCGGCAGGTGGGCTAGCGGCGTTTGAAGCTTTTTTTGCCGGGATGCCGGCCACCACCGAACCCGGGATGGCCTTTGTCCTCGTCCAGCACCTCGCGCCGGACCACAAGAGCATTCTCACGGATTTAATCCGGCGCTACACCCGGATGCAAGTATTCGAGGTCGAGGACGGGATGGTCGTCCAGCCGAACTGCGCGTATATTATTCCGCCAAACTGCGATATGGCGTTTCTCAATGGAGTGTTGCAATTGCTCGAGCCCGCCGCACCGCGTGGCCAACGACTGCCGATCGATTTCTTCTTCCGTTCCCTAGCCCAAGACCAGCACGAGCGGGCTATCGGCATCGTGCTCTCCGGTACCGGCAGTGACGGCACCCTCGGGGTCCGCGCGATCAAGGCCGAGGCCGGAATGATAATGGCACAAAGCCCCGATTCCACCGAGTTTGACGGAATGCCGCGCAGCGCCATCGCCACTGGCTTAGTCGATTACGAGCTCTCACCTGCCGAGATGCCGGCCCAGCTGATCGCCTATGCCAATCATGCATACGGCAAACTCCCCCGGATTCCGCTCAGCTCGCCATTCCAAGCCGAAAACGCCCTCAAAAAAATCTTTGTTCTGCTGCGATCCCAGACCAGCCACGACTTTTCGCTCTATAAGCCGAGCACCATTCACCGGCGGATTGAGCGACGGATGGCGGTCCATCAAATCGAAATCATCGATGAATATGTTAAATATTTGCAGCTGAACCGTCCAGAAGTCCAAGCGTTATTTCGCGACCTGCTGATCGGGGTCACCAGTTTTTTTCGAGATCCCGAGGTCTTCCAAGTGCTGGAAACCGAAATCATCCCTAAGTTATTTGCTAACAAACCCGCAGGTGGAGTCATTCGGGTCTGGGCCGCCGGCTGCTCGACTGGCGAAGAAGCGTATTCACTGGCAATTTTGTTATTGGAACAGATGGAGGCTCTCAAACAACGCTTCACTATCCAGATTTTTGCCACTGATATTGATGACCGGGCAATTAACTCGGCTCGGGCAGGTCTTTATCCCGCGAGTATCGCTGCCGATATGAGCCCGGAGCGACTGGCGCGTTTTTTCACGATCGAGTCCGATGGCAGCGCTCACCGGATTCATAAGAGCGTCCGGGATCTCTTAGTCTTTTCCGAGCAGGACGTCATCAAAGACCCACCTTTTTCCAAACTTGACCTGATCAGTTGCCGCAACTTGCTGATTTACCTTGGTGCAGAGTTGCAAAAAAAACTCATCCCAGTGTTTCACTACGCCTTGAAACCTCGCGGCTTCCTGTTTCTCGGTAGCTCCGAGGGGGTGGGCGAGTTCAACGAGCTGTTTACCGTGCTTGACCGTAAAGCAAAGTTGTTTCAACGCAATGATGAGTCTCAGCGCAGCCAGCACGGAGCCGTGGGCAAGCTGATTTTAGGCAGCACCGAAATGAAGACCAGCGTCCCGACCCTTTTTAACAAGCCAGAGTTCAACAAGAAACCGCCACTCCGCGAACTGACCGAACGGCTATTGCTGCTGCAAATCGCTCCGGCTGGCGCGCTGGTTAATAGCCGTGGTGACATTCTCTACCTCCACGGCCGCTCCGGTATGTATTTAGAGCCAGCTCAAGGCGAAGCTGGCATCAATAATATCCTGAAAATGGCGCGGGAAGGTCTAATGCCGACCTTGGCCTTGGCTTTGCATAAGGCTTCTGGCGAGCGCCAAATCGTCCGACACCACAGCCTTAACGTCAAAACTAATGGCCATTTTACTTTGGTCAACCTCACAATCCGTCCGGTGACGGACAGCTTTACCGCAGCCTCCGAAGCACCGCTCTTTCTCATCATTCTTGAGGAAACCCCACTGCCTGATCTTGAACAACATGCACCACTGACCTTGGCCGCTAGCCCAAGCGGTCCGCCGACGACAATTGATGCGCGAATCGCCACTCTCCAACAAGAATTACGGACCAAGGAAGAATACCTCAAGAGCACCCGCGAAGAACTGGAATCTTCCAGTGAAGAGCTCAAATCTTCCAATGAGGAAATGCAGTCGGTTAACGAGGAATTGCAATCCACCAACGAGGAGCTGGAAACTTCCAAGGAAGAACTCCAGTCGATCAATGAGGAACTGGCCACCGTCAACACCGAGTTACAACTCAAAGTGATCGATCTATCACAGGCAAACAATGACATGAACAACCTGCTGGCGGGTACCGGCATCGGCACGGTGTTTGTCGATCACCAACTGCAGATTCTGCGCTTCACTCCGGCAGCCGGTGCGGTCATCAATCTCATCCCGAGTGACGTCGGGCGGCCCTTGGCTCACGTTGTTTCCAATCTCTGCAATTACGACCAACTGGTGGCGGACGTCCAGTCGGTGTTGAACACCCTCGTGCCAGTCGAGATGGAGGTGCAAACCGAGAACGATAAATGGTTCACCATGCGAATTCTGCCCTACCGGACCCTCGACAACGTGATCGAAGGTGCCGTGATCTCATTTTTCGATATCACCGAAATGGCAAAAACCCGGCTAGCCCTGCAAGCGGCCAACGAACAACTGCGGCTGGCGGTGGTGGTTCACGATTCCAACGATGCAATCACGGTCCAAAATTTGGACGGCCGGATCATCGCTTGGAACCCGGGTGCGGTGCGGCTGTATGGCTGGACCGAAGAAGAGGCGCTACAAATGAGTGTTCGCGACCGAATCCCGCCATTGCTGCGAGATGAAGCACTCGCCACTCTCACCCGACTGAGCCAAGCCGAGGTGCTGGAAGCTTACGATACTTTGCGACTCACTAAACAAGGTGAACAAATTAAGATCCGCATGATCTCCACCGCCTTGATCAATGAGACTGGCCAAATGTATGCCATCGCCACCACCGAGCGAGCGAGGCTCACTTGAATTTTCCCCCTCATGATCCACCAAAATCCCACCCCCCAGGGACTCGCTGCCGCACGCCGCCAGCGAGCTGAGGCGCGATTGCTCGAAGGTTCCCCCCAAACCGCCGAAACTCTCGATCCCGTCACCGCACGACCTACGCTCGACCAACTGCAAGTCGACCAAATCGAACTCGAATTACAAAATGAAGAGCTCCAACGACTGCATGCGGAAATCGACATCTCGCGAGCCCGTTATTTTGAACTCTACGATCTGGCTCCCGTTGGCTATCTCACCGTCAGCGGCCAAGGAAAGATCGTGGAGGGAAATTTTACCGCAGCCAGGCTGTTAGGGGTGTCGCGCCATGCTTTGGTCCAACAGCCTTTCACTCGCTTCATCTTACCGGCTGACCAAGATCGCTATTGCTTCAGCAACAGCCAACTGTTTGAGCGCGGCATCCCCCAAGTGCTCGAACTACGGATGCTCGGGCGTGATGGAATTGTATTTCAAGCGCAGCTAGATACCAGCACCACTGTGGCTCAAGACGGCAGCGCCGCCTGCCAGATCATGCTCAGCGACGTCACTGCACGCAAGCAACTGGAGCTCCAAAATCGCCAACTTCAAAAATCTGAAAGCTTAGGTCGGATGGCCGAGTCGATTGCCCACCATTTCAACAATCAACTCCAAGCGGTGATGATCAGCTTAGAAATGGCGATTGAGGAGTTACCGCAAAACCCTGAAGTACTGGAAGTTTTGGCTGTGGGCCTCAGCGCCGCGCGTAAAGCCGCAGAGGTGAGTGCGCTGATGTTCACTTACATCGGCCAAAACCACCACTCTCACGCGCTCCAAGACTTTTCTGAAATCTGCCATCAACAAGTACCGATACTGCGGGCGATGATCCCGCAACTCATCACTCTGGAAACTGAGTTTCCCAGCCCCGGACCAACCATTAGTGCCAATGCCAATCAGATTCACCAACTGCTGAGCAAGCTCGTGACCCATGCCTTGGAAGCCGGTGGCAAGAACCCGGGCCGGATCCACTTGGCCGTAAAAACAGTTCCCGCCGCAGAAATCCCGCAACTGAATCGCTTCCCTCCCATGTGGCAGGCACAAGCCAGCAGCTACGCCTGCCTGGAAGTTGCCGATGCAAGCTACGAGTTTACCGTCGCCGACTTCGAAACTCTCTTTGACCCATTCCTTGAGAGTAAATCCATCGATCGTGGACTTGGTCTGCCAGTGGTCTTGGGCATCGTCTGCGCTCACGACGGGGTCCTCACAGTTGCCAGCGAGCTTGATCCGCAGAAAGTTTTCCGGGTCTTTTTCCCGATATCGACTGCTGCCGCCTTGCCCAAGCCACTTGGTGTACCACTCGCCGTAAAGCCAGCATCAGGCCGCACCCTGCTGCTGGTCGAGGATAGCCAGCAATTGCGCGACAGCATGCTCGAAATTCTCGACCATCTGGGTTTTCACGCCCTCGCTGCCGAAAATGGCATCCAAGCCCTCGAAATTTTTCAACAACACCGCGAACAAATTGGCTGTGTGCTTTCTGACGTCAACATGCCCCAAATGAACGGCTGGGAACTGATCTCCGCCCTGCGCTGCCTCGCACCCGGGTTCCCCGTGATTTTATCCAGTGGTTACGGTAAGTCCGCAGTTCTGGAGGGTCAGCACCCGGAACAACCCCATGCCTTTCTCGCCAAGCCTTACACTTTAAAAGAGCTTGGCGATACCCTCCGCCAACTGCTCCCCGCCATCGAACCGGGCCATCAAGGAGGTAATCGATGACACCCCAAGACTTGCTGGGAAAGCCAGCCCTGGCGCTGCGAGTGCGCGCCGAAGCGCTGCTGTTGGAACGTTCGCCACAAACCTTCGACAAGCTATCGCCCAGTGATGCTCTGCGAATGCTTCACGAGCTGCAAGTCCACCAAATCGAACTGGAAATGCAGAACGAGGAAATGCACAGGCTACACCTCGAAATGGACCACTCGCGAGCCCGTTATTTTGACCTCTATGACCTCGCACCGGTCGGCTACATCACAGTCAATGAATCAGGATTGGTCCTTGAAGCCAATTTAACCGCCGCCGAAATGTTAGGAGTCTCTCGGCGAGCACTGATCCAACATCCATTGACTCATTTTATCCTGCATGAAGACCAAGATCTTTACTACCTCCAGCGCAAAAAATTGTTGGAAATGGCGGGGCCTTTGGCCTTCGAACTGCGTTTGCGAGGCCACGACCATCAGCCCTACTGGGCGCATTTGACCATCACTCTCGCCACCGACATACACGGCTCCCCCGAGCTCCGAATCGTGCTAACCGACATCAGAGCGAACAAACAAGCCGAAGATAAACTCCAAGCGAGTGAATCATTTTTACGAGAAATTTTAAACTCGCTGCCAGCACAGATCGCCGTCCTCGACCCTGCCGGAGTGATCTTGGAAGTGAATGAGCCTTGGCTGAAATTCACCCTCGCCCACGGCCCAGCCCTAGTCGAACAAATCAGTATCGGTGCCAACTACTTGAATGCCTGCCAAACGGCCTTGCACGATGAAGATTCCTATGCACATGCCGCCTTAGTCGGCCTGAAAGCGGTGCTCGCAGGAACTCAAGCGCATTTCACCCTCGAGTATCCTTGCAATCTATCAGGA
>JAYWAR010000454.1:0-8816 GCA_043782285.1 Akkermansiaceae bacterium
CCGGCAGCCAAGGCCGGCTCCGCGTGGTCGGTTTCCCACATCCTCAACGAGGTTGCCATCCACGGCACTGCTGCCGCCGTTACCCGCCTCGGCTTCGACAAGCCCTGCGGCGGCAAAACTGGCACCACCAACGACTTCAAAGATGCTTGGTTCACCGCCTACACCTCGACTCTCACCTGCGCCGTTTGGGTCGGTTTCGATATCCCTAAAAAAACGATTCAAGGTGGCTACGGTGCCGCTCTGTCACTCCCAGTTTGGGTGGAGATCATGAAAACCGCCGATCGCCTCGGCTACAAGGCCGGGAAACTCAACAGCAAGGTTGACTTGATGACCTGCGAACTTTGCCGCCTCTCCGGCAAGCGCGCCACCGACGGCTGCCGTGCCGCCGCCACCAGCTACACCGATCAAATTCCCGCAGATATCGCTTTACCTGAAAATGACCTGTGCCCGCTCCACCCGGCCAAAGCCCAAGCCGTTGACGAGGCCGCCTTGCCCGCCGCTGAGCCCGTGCCACCGCGCGCCCAACCCGTCGAGGAAGACGCCGACATCCCGCTCAAGGCCATCCCTGTTGAGTAAACTCGCTTTCCCTCGATTCCTTCACCCATGTCCACTTGGCGTCCCATTCATCCACCCGCGTTGTGGCGGCGCTGTCTTCCCGAGTGGCTTCACGGACCCCTCCAAGGGTTATTTCAACTGACTTTAATTGGCACAGTTGGCATTTGTGGCCTGGCATTTTTTTACTTCATGCTGGCGATGCGTTTCGACATGGCGGAAGTCGCCAAACTGCCTGCCGGAACGATCTTCTATGACCGCGAAGGCGTCGAAATCACGGCCCCCGGTGGCAACAGCCGCAAGCTGGTGAAACGCGAAGATATTCCCGATTTCCTGGTAAATTCCTTGCGAGCCCGCGAGGATGCACGGTTTTTCGAGCACAGCGGAGTCGATCTCAAAGGGCTGTTACGGGCGACCCTCCGGAACCTCAAAGACCACGACTTCACCCAAGGCGCTTCCACCTTGAGCATGCAACTCGCTCGTAATTGCTTTAAAATGAAGCAAAAATCGATGCACCGCAAACTGCTCGAAATCGCCCTCACCCTCCGCGTCGAACAGCACTACACCAAAGATCAAATTCTCACCCACTACCTGAACCGCATCTACTTCGGTGCCGGTGCCGACGGTATCGAACAAGCGGCTCGCACTTATTTTGGCAAATCCACTCACCAGCTCAACCAAGGCGAGTGCGCGATGATCGTCGGAATCATCCGTGGTCCACATATTTTCTCACCCTTCCGCAATCTCAATGCCGCCATCGAACAACGCAACCAAACCCTCAACCGCCTAATCGCGATGGGCCTCATCGACGCTGCCCACCGCGACGCAATCATCGCCGAACCGGTCAAACTCGTTAACGAGGAGCAACGCGAAACTCAGACCTCCTACGCGCTGCAAGCCGTCCGCCGCGAACTGGAACACCTCCTCGAAGCCGATGAACTCCAACTCGGCGGATTGCAGGTTTATACCACACTCGACGGCGCTTGGCAGCACCGCTTGGAAGTTGAGCTCACCCGCGCCGTCGAAGACTTGGAGCATGAAAAAACTTGGCCCCACCCAACCGAAGGCGAGCACCGCTCCGGCACCGAACCCAATTATTTGCAATACGCCGCAGTCACCACCGAAATTAAAACCGGCGCGACTCTCGCCCTCATCGGTGGGCGCAATTACAGCGACTCACGCTTTGATCGCACTCGCTCCAGTCGTGACCTCGGCTCGGCCTTTGAACCCTTCGTCGCCGCCGCCGCCGCCGAGCGTGGCAAGCTGGTGCTGCCGGGTAAACCGGTTCAAACCGGCCGCCAAATCGGCCCCGCAGAAGTCGAGCGACTGGCCAAGCGCTGTGGCATCGCCGGGCCATTTTTAGAAACCGAAGATTTGTTCCGTGGCTCGGTCGCCGCCACTCCGCTCGAAATGTCGGTCGGCCTCGCCACCCTTGGCAACCAAGGAAAACGCCCAAAACCCTACTTAATTCAACAAATCCACGACGCCACTGGCGAGGTCGTTTATAAGGCCAAGCCCCTGCTCAGCTCCGCCCTCAGTCCTGCCGCCGCCCAAGATGCCACCAGCGTCCTGCAACGCTCCGGCAACACCCGCAACTTCACCGGCGCGACCGGCTCCGAGCGCGATGCTTGGACCCTCCGCCTCGGCCCCGGCGGCGCGACCGCTATCTGGCTCGGCTTTGATAAGCCCGCAGTCATCGCCCCCCAGCCCCGCCTCAAATCGCTGCTTGATGAGTTCGTCGAGCGCCTTGGCAATCGCTAAGCAAACTTCACAAATTTGAGTCCTCCACCCGACATCCTCGTCTATGACATCGAGGCCGTCCGCCTGTAGCGCCGGTCTATGACCGTCGATGCGAAAGAGAAGCAAATGACCTGCCCACAGACCGCCGCTACCGACCTGTGCTCCCTGCAACGCGAAAACTCCCTCTTTAAGGAGGAAAATGACATTTTAAAAAAGCCGCTCTCATCCTCGAAGTTTCTCGGAGCAGTTCCTAGCACGCGACCCAACCCACTCCCAAACAATCACCCGATGAAGAAATCAGCCTAAAAATCGAGGCTATTTTTAAGCGCCGCCACCGCCGCTGGCTGGATCTATCTGGCATTAGTCATTGATCTCTGTTTGCCCAAAATCAGACTCTGACTAAAGGCCTGTCCCTCTGTCATGTTGGCTTAAGGATAGCAAATAGACCTATGCTTATGAGTGATGGAAGCGCGGTTCCTATGAAGTAGATTCGATATTTTATTTGAGTAGAGTGCTTGGAATATTAAGAAACATAATCGTTAAATTAAGAATTGCTGGGTTTCATGAGTTCGTTTTTTTGAGTTATGTATTGGGAGTTGCTAATGGTCCCTTTCATTCTTAATTGTTCCAGTTCAAGCAGTTTTTTAGCTTGGCTTGAAGTGCTAGTATTAATGGCGATGATACAATTGCTGAGTGTGAGTGGTGCGATGACAACTGCGGTAATCAATAGGACGATGTTTATGTTTATTTTCATAATAATTGGTTTCTGTTTGTCGATTTATTGTTTTGGTATTCTGGGACGTTGTATTCCGGAAAATTGAGTTTCAGTCTTCAGTTTGCGCTTTGCGGATGACTTCTGCGACTTGGTCCTGATTAAGGCCTTCGGCGTAGGGATGGCTGATGGCGGCGCAACGGACGAACGGTAACATGGAAATGGATGATCTATTAAAGGTCACAAATAGTAGTTAGAGTAGAGTGTCTTTTGCTTGAAAATGAAAGTCATCTATCAGCGTGAGCGGAGCATCCGGCGGGCTGAATAAAACATATAAATGGCTGCTGCAGTGTGAAGACTGGCAGATAGGATCAAGGCGGAGTTGACATGAGAGTTACTGCCGAGCTTAGGCAATACGCGGTCGTTGAAGGCGAATTCGGGCATGACCAAACCCGACATGGCGAACAGCCATTTCGGCCACCCTTCTGGCGCGGCGGAAACAAGTAATCCGATGATCGCGACCATGAGTGGCAGCACGCTGATGGTGAAGCCGATACCTATCGCCTTTTTCCAGCCTTGCCAGAGGACAAGTGAATACCAAGTGAAGGAGGGGATGATGATTGAGCAAGCTAAGTATAAATAGGTAGCTGCGTCAAATGGGGTCGAATTGGAAACATCATTCTCCCGAGCGGAATGGATCACCAGCAGCCACGCCGAAATTGACATCAGAGAGATGCCAAAAGCCCACGGTAAAGCTTCCCTGCCATCGCCCCACCATGGTTCTTTTCTCGCTGTGAATCGGCGCGGCATTGAAGGGATGAGCAATGAGATGAACATCAGATTGAGGATACCGATAACCATACCAAATACGAGGGTCATGGCTAAAGCGTTGGACGAATTTCCGCTGTCCGAATAACTTGTTGTGATTTTAACTAACTCGTTGGTATGGCGCGAACTCATGAGATGTGTCAGACGGGGAATGAGCTCGCCACAGCTAAAAATGAGGATCCAGCCAGCAGCAAGAGTGGTGCCGATTTTACCCAGTAGCAGGGACTCCCGGTCATGCCACCGCCGCAGCAGTATCCACAGTAAGATGGCAAGGCTGCTGGCGGTGATAAGCCAATGGTAACCCGCAACGCCAACCTCCCAGCCGAAAAAATCGACCGTAGATGAGGCACAGGACGAGTCCAATTCTTTAAAAGGGCTATCGAACGAAGGTATTTCTCGGGCGATGATCGCAAAAATCGCGGATTCCATGCCTAGATGGGAGATCATGCCAATTCCCATGCCGCCGCATAAAGGGAGGACAAGATGAAGCAAAAGAACGCAAATTTGTGATAAAGTGCCTGCGAGAATTTTTTGGCGGATGAGGGTGCCCGCGACGAGACCGATCGAGTGGTGAAACAAGGCGGAGGTCGCAAACACGAGATAGACCTTACTCATCATGACGAGTGATAGTCCGCCAAAAACGGCACTCAAGATGGCCCAGGGGATGAGGCAAAACGCCAGCAGGTTTGCGAGTAACGGCAGTCCTAGTAATTGACCCAACGCCTTATGACCTGGAGACAAAGGGGTGAGATCCATACCTTCCATCATTCCTTCATTGGCCTCGCGAGCGACTCCCGTCGCCACACTGAAGGTGCCGCTGAGAATGACCAGCAACCCCTGCACGCATAGCACCACCAACCAGCCATACAAAAATGCAAGTTCCTTGTGTGAATATAGCAATGCCTTGAACTCCGGGGTTCCCAAGCTAAATTGAATCTTGCTAACATTCTGTGAGTGCAGGTAACTCAGTACTGTAACCGACCAGAGGAAACCGGTGAGTAATTGGCTTCCTATGATAAAGATCGTCAGCCTAACTGGCCGTAAGCATGAAGCAGCATAACGCTGGAAAACCGGATTGGCCGGAAGATTCCACAAAGAAGGTGCAGCGGTGTTATTCATAGGAGTGAGTCGCGGGCGGCGAGACTGATGAGGACTTCTTCGACACCGGTCTCTAGTGTTTGTATCGAAATGACGCCAAGACGGGCAGCGCCTAACTGGGTGAACAGTTCGGAACGGGAGATGATGGATTCATCCAATAGGATTTCCAAGGAGCCATGGTTCTGAATCCAATGGGCTGGTGAATTGATGCCGGGGAGATCGCGCAGCCAAGCGGCCACCTCGCTGAGTCTGCCGGGCGCTTGGACGGCCACCCGGACGCCAGAGTTGGCAAACCGGGACAGCACCTCGCGGAGCGGACCGGCATCCAGCAAGCGCCCTTGGTGGAGCAGCCCGATCGAGGTGCAGAGGTCTTCGATTTCCGCCATGACATGCGAGCTGATAATCACGGTGGCTCCCTCCTCCGCTTGCCTGCGGAGAGTTTTGCGAAGCTCCAATCTCGCGAGCGGGTCAAGACCGCTGGCGGGCTCGTCGAGGATGAGTAATCGTGGGTGGTGGAGGATGGTTTTAGCCAGTGCAAGACGCTGGCGCATGCCGAGCGACAAGTGGGTGCAAACGTCGTTTTTCCGCTCAGACAATCCTACGGCGTTGAGGCACTCTTCCACCCGTGAGGTTCGCTGTTTACCGCGCAAGCCATAAGCTCCCGCATAAAAATGGAGATATTCCTTTGCCCGGAGGTCTGATGGTAACGGCGCAAGATCCGGCATGTAAGCGATCTGCGAACGGATCTCCCGAGCATTCCGCCCGAGCTTGATGCCACACAACTCCACCTCACCACGAGACGGCTGAAGTAAGGTGGTTAGAATCCGAAACAGCGTGGTTTTTCCCGCACCATTCGGTCCTAACAAACCGAAAATTTCGCCCGCAGGCAAACTGAGATGGACCGCATCAAGCGCACGACGTGACCCATAATCGACCCCAAGATCTCGTATCCTAACAAGCTCGTTGGTTGTGGTGGTCGCTGGATTCGCCCAAAACATGGAACTCATCGATTGAGGAGGCTTTGAATTGAGCCAATGGGTCCGTCCAGCTCGGCGAAGCCTTGATTGAAATCCTTTTCCAGTGCCAAGAATTCTTTAGCCGCCGCGAGCTTACCGATCGGCAAAATTGTAGCAACGCGGGTCGATGCAGCGGTCCCGGCAGGGTGAACATCGATCAACCAATAGCCGCAACAGCCAATGACCATGACCGCCGCGATGGCCGAGAGAATCTCGCGGCCTCGCCGGGCTGCGGTGGGCGAGGGATGGGAAGCGACCGTGGCCGCACGCACCGTTTGCGGTAGAGAGAGAATTTCCTCACGCAGTGCAATACCGGCGGGTGGCAATGGCTCGGCGAGGAGTGACATGGCTCCACCGGAGGAAAACGCAGCGAATTCCGCGCAATTTTCGCAGCTTTCAGCATGGTGGATGATTTCTGCGGAAAGAGGTAGCCCCTCGTCGAGTGAGGAGGAAATTTCCTGTTGGATGGTATCACAGAGTTGATCGAGTGGATTCATAGAGTGTTGTTAGAGGTTGGCGTTTCCATTCGCGGACGAGATGCTGGCGTGCCCGGAAAAGCAGCACTTTTACATTCGCCTCGCTCTGGCTCATGGTGGTGGAGATTTGGATGATACTCATGCGTCCTTGGACCTGCAGCCAGAGTGCCGTTGCTTGTGGCTCAGGCAGGATTTTAAACACCTTTTCCCATGCGTTACGGGCGGATTCACGTTCTTCGAGAATCTGCGAAGGATGGCTGAAATCTTGGCCGCTGTGAGATTCAGGATTGAATTCCACCATCGGTTTTAGCCGCCGGAAGCGGTCCACCACCTTGCGCCGCGCGATCATGAAGAGCCATGCGGTGAACGGGTATTGCGGGTCGTAGTTAGAGATTTTCAAACAAACTTCGAGGAACACTTCCTGGCAGACATCATCCGCGCCGGAGGCATCACCACACCGCGAGCTGACGTAGCGATGCACCGGGTCGAGGTGGCGGCTTACGAGCTCATTATATGCCGTCACCTCTCCACCCAGCCAGAGACGCGCGAGATCGGCGTCGCTTTGGGCAGTGACGGGTAGGCGAACAGAAACAGGGTTTTCGGGCTGAGGTTTCAATGCTTTGGATGGGAAGGGTTTTTCTCACGCATCCCGGTCATGATACTCTTTAATTTTTCACACAAGTGCTCCAAATCTTGTTCTTTAAAATCCATCCGGACGGTGACGGCAGCACCGTCAATTTCGCCAACGGTCTGCGGATTCAGCGAGATGACATTCTCCTTCCGCAAGAGGTCTTGAAACTGAGTTAGCCAAGAAGACACCGCCGTAGCAGTCGTCGGTGAGTCGAAAACCGGACGAACAGTCACCGTCACCACCTCGCCTGTCCCGGTGGCGGTGAAGCTTACATTCTCGGCTAATTTAAGGAGCTTCGACTGGATTCCGGCACCCTTGAGTTGGTTGAAGTCGATCCAGCCTGACAGCCAAACGTCGTCCTTCAGAGTCACCATTTCTTCGATCACTTGATCTTTGTTCGTCCCGGGACCAGCGAGCTTCAGCGTTTCCGAGTCATCCGACCATACTGCAAATTCGGCCTCCTTTTTTTCGGCGGAGAGAATTTCCTTAATTCCCTGCATGCCGCGGATCTCGGCGATCCAATCACGCTCCGGTGTCTTGTCGTTTTCAAAACCCGCCACCCTCAGCACCGTGTGGCCGCTGAAAATCCGCTCCAGCCCCTTTTTGCCTAGAAGCTCCTTGATGTTGCGGGAGAAAACCGGCGATGTCGCACCGTCAAGACGCGCTTGGATTTCCCAGAACGGCCTAGTCTGCGGCTCCGCAGCAGCAGCGGTGAGCGGCAAGAGCGTCCATGCGAGTGACAGCCATCGGTTGAGTTTTAATTTCATAATCACAAATAATCCGCAACGAGCCGCGAAAAGGTTACATCAAATAAAATTTATTTTTCAGGCGGCCTCCGAAAGGAAGGCTGGTGGGGATCTTTCTTCGGGCTCTTCAGCAAAATCTGTGGGTGAATTTCGGTTCAGGAAATTTTCCAAGTGTATGGAATAGAGATATTTGCAGTAATTCAAAGCTGCGATATCCGTAGGCTTTTCTCATACACAGATTGATCCGCAGGTTGAGCCCTTCGACAACTCCGCTATTATAGTGCTTGTCGGCCTTGAAGTAGTTCATCAAGTGCTTCTCGTGATTGCGCAGAGTGCGGACAAATTTCTTCATCGGCTCGAGCAGGCTGCGCATCGCACGGGTGCACCATTTCCGGAGATACCATTTCGCCCAGCGGGGGCTGTTGTATTGCCAGAAGGCGTCGAAGGATTCTTTGAGCATCGATGCTCTTACGGTTTTGAGGTCATGTTTGAGCAGTTCGCCGAGCTTGGCGTGACAGAAGGTCTGTCCCTCTGTCGTGACAGAAGGTCTGTCCCTCTGTCATACAAAGGCGGCGGCGGTGGCGGTGGCGGCGGCGGCGGCGGCGGTGGCGGCGGCCGTTGGTAATCCAACGTCTTTCACATAACGTTTTTCAAAATACCCGATCTTCTTCACCGAAGATCGGGTGTTTTTTTGCCTATAAACCTCAGCCTAACAAATCCTCGCTGCCGAGTACCTGCGGCCGTAGCTCACTCTCCCGGGAAATCGTTGGGCGAAAAAATCGCCGAAAAGTCCTCGCGGACAGAAGGCCTGTCCCTCTGTCACGAAGAGCTTCAGCTACCTCACCGCGCCGAGAGCGGAATACAAGGAATCCCACCATGGCGGAGAATCCCGGGCGTCGGCTTAAGACAGCGCCATTCTGGACAGTCCTTTTATCATGCTGTCTAACGGACACCCTTGTCCTTTCATAATAACTTCACGAATTTTACAAATTTTACGAACTCAGCCCTTTTCGCAAG
>JAYWAR010000455.1:0-3164 GCA_043782285.1 Akkermansiaceae bacterium
CCCGGGAGCCATCCGTAAACGTGGAAATACCTCAGCTAGCGATTTTCCAGCCTCCTGCCGCGAAGTCGCCGCAACCAACTCCACCTCCGGATGAACCACCAGCAGCCGAAGTAATTCCATCCCAGTGTAGCCGCTAGCTCCTACGATCGCGGTTTTGATGCAATTCATGCTCTTCAAATGTCAGGGTTTTCGGTGCTTGCCAATCCGCATTTGGCCTGTTTCTTTCCCTACCCGTTGATGAAACGGGCTGTAGCGCAGTCTGGTAGCGCACCTGCCTGGGGGGCAGGGGGTCGTGGGTTCGAATCCCGCCAGCCCGACTCTTTCGATTTTCTCGGTAATTCAAGGGATTTCAGCGTCACCACAACCCAGAAATTTGGTTCTGACGGTGACTCCAATCGTGGTCCTGCCGACGCCCCCTCTTGAAACGCTGAAAATAATTGATTTGACGCGAATCGCGCATGTATCCGATTCAAGGATGACCGCAAATTTGTTGCGGGTAAGGGCTAGGAAAACGCGACCTGCTTTCCCAAGAAAACCCCAGGTCAGCCACCGTCGTGAATCCGCGTGCGCGACTATTGTGTTGGCCTCGCCACGCTCGCCCTGCTGCGCTGCGTTTCTTCCCTTCCCGACGCAACCGCCATGGATGAAGATGCAGCCCGCCTGAAAAATCTCATTGCGACCGCCCAAAAACTCTCCGCCCACTCGGCAAACCCCTCGGTTTCCTCAACCACCACATCCGCAGCGGCAACAGCCTGCTAGGCAGCACCCCCGATCTCGTCGCCTCCAGCCTCCCCGACGCAACCTTAACCGCCATCTAGGCCATGGACGACAGCCAGCCCGCCGCCTTCCAGAAAAAAGAAGCTGCCTTCCTCACCAACGAAACCGCCCCCGAATACCGCCATGCCAAACTCCTCGCCGACCTCTGGGGCGCCGCCTTCGTCATCAAAGAGCACTTTGTCATCGACGCCTCAAGGAGCATGGCCGTCTCGCCCACATCATCCTCTTCCCAATCTCGCATCTCATCCCCTGAACCCGGCCAACTCCTCCAAACCGACGACGACCTCTTTGGGAAACCCGTCCCCGCCGCCAAGGCAACAGCGAAGCCCAAGTCTTCTCTGAAAACTGAAAACTAGGAACTGCCCACGGCATCACCACCGGCACCCTCCGCGACTACGCCCAAGGCAAACCGCTTCCGAGCTCGTTAGAAAACGAAATTAGACTCTGACAAAAGCCCTGTCCCTTTGTCATCCGCAGGCCGCGCGGTAGGACATGACGGAGATATCTTTTTACGAACTCCGCACCTTCGAGCGTTTCGATACGTTGGGCGTCGCCGTTGGCGCGGTCCTTCTAATGGAAGCTGATATGGGTGTCGCTAACGGAAACTACGCGCGAGTCGCCGTTGGCGGTGCGGCAGACATAGAGGCCGAGGTATTTGATGATGTTCTCGCCGCTGCCGAAGGGCTGGAGGTGGACGCCCCAGTCCTTTTGCCAGACGGTGGGATTGATGGCGGGCAGTAGATGCTCATGGTTAAACCGGCGAGGCCGACGCAGAAACGGGCGCGGAAGACGCTTCGCAACGCGGGCTGCGGCACAAGGAAGTTGGTGTTTTTGACGGCGACAACGCGGCGGTTCTGGTCCATCCCTGCGCCGGGGACGATGCCGTGGATGTGGGGGTGGAATTGCAGCCGCTGGTTCCAGGTGTGGAGGATTAATTCAGAATGTCTGTCATCTTGAATGGATCTTTATTTTTATAGCTGATAGTCAAGAAAGCTGCACTAAATAACGATTTGATTTTGTATGATATTTTAAGTCGATTTATCACACATCCGCTTGTGGTTTCTGCTGAGTCCGCAAACTTTACGACTGGGTAATATACTTTTTACTATTGCCAGCCAGAAATAGATAGGTGAATTTGATAAAAATGAAATCTGTATCAACCTTAAGGACTTCCACTTGGACAGATATGAATCACCAGCAGTGGCCAGTCATCCAATGGGAAAGTCTCATTCAATTCATGTGTCAGATGGTCTATGGTGTGATCATTATTTCACTAATTTTTATAACACAAGCTGCCGCGTCGCCAGTTGTTTCCACTTATCCACAGACTGCCACGCTGATCCCGTGGGAAGACCAGATACACATGCAGACCTATCTGGATGCAGATGCTGCCCTCGCCATACCGCTCGGCTGTCGGCTTGAACCGGGTCGCGATTATGTCCCGGTCAACCATGCTTCGATTTCACCTGCCAGTGGCTGGGCGCCGCCCGTTACACTCAAATCGGGGATGCGGCTCTATGGTCTTGGCAGTCGGATGGTGGATATGACTTTGGTTGGAGGTTCTGATGATATTTACCTCAGTGGTCTGACTGCGGCAGCCGTGACTTTTACCGCTGGCGCAGAGATTCGTAACATCACCCTGAATCGTTGCCAGTATATGGCAGTCCGTGGTAATGGTTGCCGGGTCGATGGGCTTTCTTGGCATGATGCCTATAACTCAAGTAGCCGTTTCGATTGTGGCGCGGCGGGATACGTCAGAAATTACCGACTCATCCGCAGCTCGGATCAAAGTAACAGTCAACCGTATTCCCTATTAGGAAACCTTACGGAAATTTCCTACGGTAATATCATCATTAACGGCATCTATCTCAACGGTATCAGTCCACAAGGTCCACGTATTGAAATGCGGAATGTCCGTGAATGGCAAACTATCATGCTCGATGCAGAAAACTATGCAAGCCCCTCGAATCCATGGTTCGGACCGAAAGACGTCGCCACGGTCCGCGCGCTTGGTACGAATGGCCTCGCCAATAATGATTCCGTCTGGGAAACCAATTCACCAAGTATCCTATTCGTCAGTGATCGACTCGGCACTTATAATGGCGTGCTCGGGAAATCCACCGCTCCTGGCCACCGCTATCTGCCCGGTGTGCGGTCGATCGTCTCGATAGATATGCCACCCGAAATTTCACTTTGGAGCGCAGCGAAGACATACCGGAATTTAGAAAACACAGTAAGTCAGGGTATTAAGTATCATTCCCTCACAGCCGGGAATTTGAATCATCCCCCCGCCATCAGTCCGAGCCATTGGGAAATGATCGAATGGTTCGGTTTCGATCACTTTTTTGAGCCAGCAGCCACTCCTGAACTAACGGCCTATTTATTTA
>JAYWAR010000456.1:0-8747 GCA_043782285.1 Akkermansiaceae bacterium
TCCAGAAATTTTGACAGGTGGCCGAAGATGACTATGGTCCAAACGTTCCCAGCAACCTCCCACTCCATTTTACCATGAGCGAAACCACTGTCGAAAAACACACCTTCCAAGCCGAAATCCAGCAATTGCTAGATTTAGTGGTCCATTCCCTTTACACGGACAAGGAGATTTTCCTCCGCGAGCTGATTTCAAATGCTTCGGATTCGATGGAAAAGCTCCGTCACCTTGAAGCCACCGCAAAGGACATCCACGAGCCAACTTTGCCCTTGGAAATTCATCTCACCACGGATGCCGAGGCCAAAACTCTGACAATTTCCGATGCTGGCATCGGCATGACTCGTGAAGAATTGGTAGAAAATTTAGGCACTATCGCCCATTCCGGAACCAAAGCATTTCTCAAATCCGTGAAGGACAGCGGCAGCACGCCGGGCAATATGATCGGTCAGTTCGGTGTCGGATTTTACTCGGCATTTATGGTGGCAGACGAAGTCAAGGTCCACACTCGCAGTTGGCAGGCAGACGGCGAGCCGCTGGTCTGGATCAGTGACGGCAAAACTGGCTACGAAATTGAGGATTCCCCTGACCAAACGCGCGGGGTGAAAATCGTGATGCATCTTAAACAAGAGCTCGGCGAATATGCCGAGGAAACTCGCCTCAAGCATCTGATCGAAACTTACAGCAATTTCGTCGGGTTTCCGATTTTTCTCAACGGCAAGCGGATCAACGAAGTGGCGGCGCTGTGGCTGAAGAATAAGACAGAGATTTCGGAAGAAGATTACAAAGCCTTCTATCAATTTTCAGGTAAAGCGTTCGATGAGCCAGCCTACCGGCTGCATTTCAGCGCCGATGCGCCCATCACGATCAACGCCTTGATCTTCGCGCCGAGCGAAAATCCTGAGCGGACCGGCTTCGGTAAGGTCGAAAGCGGTGTTTCGCTTTACTCCAAAAAAGTCATGATCGACGCGGCCCCGAAAGGCTTATTACCCGACTGGATGCGCTTCATGAAGGGCGTGGTCGACAGCGCAGATCTGCCCTTGAATATTTCGCGGGAAACCATGCAAGACAGCGCACTGATCCGAAAACTCAACGCGGTTATCAGCAAGCGAGTGATCAAGATGTTTGAAAAAGAAGCCGAGGCTGACCCAGAAAAATACCGTGGTTTTTACCGCAAATTTGACCGTTTTTTCAAGGAAGGCATCGCCACCGATTATCCAAACCGCGAAGCCTTGGCCAAATTGCTGCGCTTTGAGTCATCGCTCACTGAACCCGCTGCCGTTTGCGGTTTCACCGACTACGCTGGCCGAATGAAGGATACTCAAGAATCGATTTATTATCTGGTAGGTGCAAGCCGTGAGCAAGTTGAGTGCAGCCCTTACGTTGAGGCGTTTAAAGCACGTGGCTTAGAAGTGATCTATTTCACCGACGCAGTGGACGAATACGTCGTCGAGTCGCTCGGTGAATTTGCGGGCAAAAAATTAGTTTCAATCCGCCACGGCGGTGTTGAACTAGAAGATCATGCGCCGCAAGGTGAGGCGCTGAGTGATAAAGAAACCACCGCGCTATGCGAGTTCCTCAAACAGCAACTCGGCGAACGGGTGACCCACGTTGCCAGTGGTAAGCGTTTGGTCGATAGCCCGGTAATCGCGTTAGTCCCGACCGACGGCATGAGCCCGCAAATGCGCCAAATGATGAAAACAATGGACGAAAATTTCAAAGATGAGATTAAAGTAGAGCTTGAAATTAACCCGCGCCATCCGCTAGTGAAGAAGTTAGCAGAAGCCAAAACTCGCAATCCTGAGTTAGCCAAATTGGTGGCACTGCAAATGCTAGATAATTCGTTGATCGCTGCGGGCTTGCTTGAGGATGCTCGCGACACCGTTTCACGGATGAATACTCTGATGGAGAAGGCGATGGGCTGATGAAAGTTTTTTGCCCCGAGTGTAAAAACAGCCTAACTGGGCCTAAATCCGCGTTGGGCACCCGTGTCCATTGCCCCGAGTGCCGGCATTCGTTCTTTTGGGCGGATCGCCAGCACACCGGCCAAACCTTCGTGGTTTATGACCTAGAAACCACTGGGCTAGACCCGGAGCATGATGAGTTCATCCAAATTGCGGCGATGCGATTCACCGCCGGCAGCCTCTGTCCCACCGAAACGTTTGCCAGTTTTGCTAAGCCAAGGCGGCCAATTTCCTCATTCATTGAGAGCTATACCGGGGTTGGAAATCAACAAGTCGCTGAAGCCAAGCGCCCAGAACAAGTGTTATGTGAGTTCGCGGAGTGGTCGGGTAATTCCACCTTAATCGCCCACAACGGACTGCGCTTTGATAGTAAATTCCTCACCGCAACCTGCAACCGCCATGGCTTGCCGACGCGCGAGGTCCACAGCATCGACTCGATTCACATGTCCAAGATGTTATTCGGTAAAACCCGGGGAACCGGCCACTCGCTAGACCACCTGGTTTCGCGATTGCAAATCGATCTATCTGGAATTCGCCGTCACGATGCGCGGGGTGACGTCGCCATTCTCGGTCATGCCGTGGCAAAAATGTGGCAACGGCTTGGCTTGGATTTGGCATTCAACGGAGTGCCGCGACACGGCGTCTTTCTCCCTTTAGACTGCGGGTAAGCATGAGCCAGAGTGACAGCGCTTGGATCTCCCCTCGCTGCAGAAAATGAAATTCAAAAAAGCCTGCCGGATCGATTGCCTTTCCCGCTAGATTCACTTATCAATCAGGCATCTTATGAAAAATCTATTGTGCCTTGCGTCGACATGGATGTTCACGCTCACCGCCTGGTCTCAAGATCTCCCGCCGCCACCTCAAGCAGATCCATCAACGCCCAAACTAGCAGCTCTTGAAAAAGCCGCGGCGCTTTATGTAGAAGCTTACAACAAGGGAGATGCCGCCGCACTCACTGCTATTTTCCTCCCTGAGGGGGAGTTGAATCTAGCAAACGGTGAAGTCATCTCTGGACGTGACTCGATCAAGGCGTTTTACCAAGAGATTTTCAATCGCCCTGAAAAATCTCAAGCCGCTTTAGAAGCTGCGGCTGTACGCTTCATCACCCCAGGTATCGCGGTCGAGGATGGGACCTTGCATTTCACCACACCGAATGGTGAGCTCACCTCCCATTTTTACCATGCCACTCGCGTCCAGCAGACTGACGGCACTTGGCTTACCGCCAGTGTTCGGGACGAAATCGAAGACCTCGCGCCACCCGCCGAGAAGTTGCTTGGTTTGGAATGGATGATTGGCAACTGGATCGTTCAGAAAGAAGACTCAACCAGTGATTTATCATTCAATTGGAGTGACCAAGGACCCTTTATTGAGGGGCGCGCACTCACCCATGATTCCGAAGACGAGCAGATCACCGCGACCTATCGCATCGCTTGGGACCCTCAGCGCAAGGGCTTCATTTCTTGGAGCTTTGATACAGGCGGTGGCTTCAGTCAATCCGACTGGGTCAAAACAAGCGAGAATTCCTGGCTAATCCGCACCAAAGGCGTCACCTCCGATGGCGAAGTCAACCAAGCCACTCAAACTCTCACCCTTGATCCCTCACGCCAGTTCTTTACTTGGGGCACTCATGACCAAGTGATCGCTGACGAGCCACAGCCCGACCAATCGCTCAAAGTGGTAAAGCGCCCGCCTTCACTTGACTCGAAGGACTCCGAAGCCGAGTAAAACTGAACTCCACCAAAAGCCATGAAATTTCTCCTTAAACTCTTTGTTGTTCAAACCTGCTGTCTCGCAATTTCCGTCACGGATGCAATGGCACGCGAATTCAACCGCGGCGGTGGCGGTGGACGCGAAATAAATCGTCCGACGGCGAGACCTTCCCTTGGCGGTGGCGGTGGCGGAACCAAACCCGTACGTTCTCCTTTCACCGGTTCAAAAGTGCAACGACCGACATCGCAGCCTTCCACCAGACCCATGGAACGACCGTCCTCGCGGCCTATAACTCGACCAGAAATGCGGCCTATAACTCGACCAGAAATGCGACCAGCCATCCGACCACCGTCCAGACCAGAGACATTACCTGCAACTCGCCCTGGAAACGTAACCTACCCGAAACCCGGACGTCCGGGCTTCGGTGGCGGTAATCTCCCCGGAAATGCCAGCAACAACCGCCCCGGAAACGCCAATACCAAGCCAGTCACCCGGCCAGGTCAAAATACCCGCCCGGTCCAACGACCTAACTTTAATCAGCCGCCCCTTAATAATCGTCCTGGCAGCGGCAATGGCAATTGGTGGAACGCCGGTAACAAACGACCTGGAAATAGTGTTAGTAATAACAATGTTAACATTAACCATAATGTAAATTATAATTTCCAAAACAACGTTAACTGGTCCACCAACCACCAGCATTGGGGTTCCAATCCATGGTGGAATCGTCCCGCTACTCGACCATGGTATGGCGGTTCGTGGAATTGCGGCTGGAATAACCACTACTATCGTCCAAATTACTATTACGGTTATCCTGGGTATGTCGTTTACAATAACAACAGCATCACCAACGCGATTGGCTGGGGACTGGTAGGCTGGGGACTCGGTAGCCTAATTTATAACATCGGCTATTCGAGTTACTGCAATCCATATCCCGTCCAACCTGTGCCGTCGCTAAAGGGGGAAATTACTTACCTCCAACCCATCACCGTAGTCGCCGCCAGTGCTGCGCCACAGCCCAATGAAGCGGTGGCTGCGAGCACCGAGAAATCTGAGTCCTTCGTCACCGAGTCGCAAGCTGCTTTTAAACAAAGGAATTATCTCGTCGCTTTAGAGTCGGTGAATCAGGCAATTGCCGAGTCTCCGGGTGATGGAGCCCTGCATGAATACCGTGCCCTGATCTTATTCGCTCTCGGTAAATTTTCCGAAGCGGCCGGGGTCCTCAATCCAGTACTTGCTTCCGGCCCCGGTTGGGATTGGTCTACCATGATTACGCTTTATCAGCTCCCGGAAACATACACCCGGCAGCTTAAGGCACTCGAGAAATATGCACTCGCCAAACCTGAAGCGGCTAGCGCCCATTTCCTACTCGGTTATCATTACATGATTTGTGATCACCTCAAATCTGCCGCACTGCAATTTGAGACCGCAGCCAAGCTTCAGCCGGCTGACCGTGTTTCCCAGCAACTCGCTGAGCTCGTCAAATCATCCGCAGTACCCGGCAGCTCCGATTCCGAGCCACCCGCTGAAACCACCGAACCCGTGGCGGCCCCCGCCCCGGTTTCACTCGAAAAACTCACAGGCACCTGGGTTTCTGACAAAGGCAAAGACGGTAAAATTACCCTCAGCTTCAAACAGGATGGTAAGTTTGTTTGGAACTTCACCAAGGATGCCAAGCCTAACGAATTCGGCGGCGAATATAGCATCAACGATGACGGTCTGTTGGTCTTGGACGGCGAAAACTCGCAGATGGTCGCGAACGTCGCTCTACCTCAAGATCAACAAATGAAATTTGTGCTCTCCGGGGGGCCACCGAATGACCCAGGACTCGCCTTTGCCAAATCCAATTGAACCTAGCGTCTTTTAATGAAGTATCCTTAGCCTTTCGGCTAGGGATACTTTGAATTGGCTCGGCAAATTGATCTACCGTTAACTCCAAGATCTTACACGCTCTCAGAGACCATAAATCCGCACCGCATTGTCGTGGAGAATCGCCTCAGCTTCTGCTGGGGCGAGTTGGGCAACAAAACTGCGAACGGTATCGGCCCAGACTTGATAGGAATCGATCCGCAATAAGCAGACTGGCCAATCAGTACCAAACATCAGGCGATCCGCACCAAAAAGTTCGAGCGCTTGGTCAAAATAGCCACGTAGCGTCGCCTCGTCGATTTCTGAGTCTAGCACCTCGGTGACCAATCCCGAAATTTTGACCCCAAGGATGTGATCGCGTTTGGCCAGTTCACTCATGCCCGCTTTCCAGGCGGGGTCTATTTTACCGTTGCGGATTTCCGGTTTGGCAAGGTGGTCGATGATGATTCCGAGATCCGGTTGGCGATCTACCAGTTGGATCGCGACCGGCAGCTGTTTTTGCAGGAGTAACAGATCATAACGAAGATCTAAATTCGGCAGTAAGGCCAAGCCGCGATGAAAGTCCTCGCGGAGGAAATAGTCGTCCTCCTCACCTTGGAGAACATGCCGCACCGCTTTGAACATGGGATGCGCGGCGAGCCGACTCAGTTCATCGCCGACGCTTGGATCAATCAGCGGCACCCAACCAACCACCCCAGCGATGAGCTCGGATTGATCCGCGAGCGAAAGCAGCCAATCAGATTCCGCCAAAATCTGCCTTGCCTGTACCACGATGGTGCCCACAACTCCAGCCGCAGTCGTCGCGCTTTCTAATTGATTCAACAGCTGATCTTGAGCCAAAGGCGAGCCTGGCGGAATCCAGTCATACTCGGTGGCCGAGTAGTTCCAAAGATGGTGATGGGAATCGATCACAAGAACAGTGGCTTCATGTGGCGCTCCAGCAGATTACCGGTGACGTTTTTCGCAACCACTTCCGAGTGATCCTTCAATGCCTGAATATAAGTATCGCCGAGTTGTGCCGCGATCTTAAAACCGACGTGGAGCAGCTGACGGAGATCCGCATTATAACCAGGATTCGATGGAATGTGACGCAGCGCATCGGTAAACTGAGTGCTGCTCCAAGCATTCACTTCTGCGGCGGAGGGTAGCTTGGCATCGCTGATATCGATGACGGTCGCATAAGGTTCACAAAGCGCGGCTTTTTTCTCAAGTGCCCTGGCGTAGATCATTTTAGCAAGTGCCAGCCCCTCGCCACCCGCTTCTGCGAGACCGACGATTTCTTCTAACCAATTCGTTCCGGCAGTCTTGATGTGAAGGCCCGCACCGCTGCGCTGGATGGCTTTATTGATGTAAGGATAGATCGAAAATTTATCCGAGCCCGAGTGAACCGAGAGCTTCAAGCTCGCGGGTAATCCGTAGGTTTTGACCGCGTGCGCAATGACTGCGAGGTCATCGTTGAATTCCTTTTCAAATTGTAGCGGATCGCCGACGTAATCGACACCTTTGTTAAATCGGCCAGTGAATTTCGGGGCGATCGTCTGAATCGGGATTCCTTGATCGGCAATCGCAGCGAGAATGATCAACATTTCCGCCGGAGTCTGTGGGCAATCGGTTTCATCCATCGAGACCTCGGTAACGAAATCATCGACCCCGCCTTTGGCCGCGACAATGTGCTGATAGATCGCCGCCGCCTTGTGAGTGGCCTTGAGGAATTGATTTGCAGTTTTCTCAACGTCCGCCCGAGTGATTTCAAATGGCTGGGCAATGCCTTCGATGGCGACAGTGCCGATCAACTCCGGATGCTTGGCGATGAAAGCTGCAACCTCGGCAGGAGCTGCGGCCTCACCGATATCATCGGCGACATCGAGGGTGAAAAAATCACAAGGCACAACGAAGCGATCCACCGTGGAAAGATTGATGTGATCCGCATCCAACAGATACTCTCCAGTCCAGCCCAAATCCGCGACGGCCTTGTCAGCAGCTTGGCGAGTCTGGAGCGGCTCAGAGCCGATGATGTTATGCTCGCGATTGGATTTATTCCAAACCGGAGTGATGTCGATTCCGAGCTTCTTGGCCTCGATGAAAGCGGCGAGCTGAGCATGCGCGCCGTTGGCGAAACGATCGCCGACGCCGAAGGTATATTTAGGGCAAATTTTCATGGTAGTGATGTTAAATTGACTCCTGACTTACGAATTGAAGAATTTACCAATGCTTCATCGCAAAAATTAGGAGCATCCGTGAAATCACGGGTTTAAACTTTTAGCAGATTCGATCAGTTAACTTCGATGATCGCTTTGATCGCGCCGAGGGTTGGATCGGTGAATTGCTCAAACTCCGTCGGGACCTTTTCGAAACGAATCCGATGAGTGATCCAGAGACCGGTGTTAATTTTACCGTCGCGGATCAACTGAATGATTTTCCCGAAATCCTCAGGCAGCGCGTTGCGTGAAGCCAGCAATGTGATTTCCCGACGATGAAAAACAGCAGCGTGTGGAAAAGTGAGATCCGAGGTCGTGATCCCGACATAGACAACCCGACCGGTATATGCGGCATAGTCGAAACAAGTGGACATCGACTTCGGGCTACCGGTGGCGTCGATGACGACATTGGCAAGTTGTCCGCCAGTGATTTTCTCAAGCTCGGCGAGGTGCGAGCCATCCTGCTGGAAAGCGATGGTGTGCTGGATTCCAAGGTTTTTCTGACAGAAATCTAAACGGCTTTGAACCATGTCGATAACTACAGTTTTCACCTCCATCAGTTTGAGGAATTCCAAGCAAGCAAGACCAATCGGACCAGCACCGAGGACCAAGACCGTTTCGCCCGGCTGTGGGTTACCACGTTGCACCGCATGGTAACCGATCGCCAGCGTCTCGACGAGCGCGAGTTGCTCGTAGGAAAGATCATTGCCGGGATGAAGCTTACGGGCAGGCACCGCGAAGACGCCCTTGCGGAGGCCGCCGTTGTTATGAACACCGATCACTTGAACGCTAGGGCAACAATTGGAGGCACCTTTTTGCGAGGTCGGAGAAGCAGGATCATTGACGTAGGGCTCGAGCGAGCACCTGTCTCCGGGCTTCACATTCGTCACGTCAGCCGCCACCGCTACAACTTCCAAGCCTAACTCATGGCCCGGAGTGCGCGGATAGGCAAAAAATGGGAATTTCCCAAGATAACAGGAAAGATCGGTGCCGCAAATGCCCATCCGGTGGGTGC
>JAYWAR010000457.1:0-3161 GCA_043782285.1 Akkermansiaceae bacterium
ACGCCTCGCTGTCATACTTGGCGCCGGTGTTGATCATCGCCGCGCAATCGAACAATTTCCCGAGCGGAATCCCCCGCCCGAAGTCGCGCACTTCCACTCGGCCTTCCTCGTCGATTTCGACGCGCACTTCCTTGCCGTAGCCCATGATGTGCTCGTCGATGGAGTTATCCACCGCCTCCTTGAGCAGGATGTAGAGGCCGTCGTCAGGCGACGAGCCATCGCCGAGTTTGCCAATGTACATGCCGGGTCTCATCCGGATGTGTTCGCGCCAATCGAGGGATTTGATGTCGTCTTCGGTGTAGTCTGCGGCCATGGGGAAACTTGTTGCGGGGTTCCTAAACGGTCGCTGAGTGGGACGCAAGGGTTCCGTCCCGGGAGATTACACCTTCGCTGAAATACGCCGCTGGCCGAAACAGCGGGTGGCTGATTTCCTCCCTCACGCCCGGCGCTTCATTCTCCCCCGAGCTAACAGGACCATTCCACGGAATAATTGCTGGTGGAGAACCTCATAGCAGTATGAAAAATGCAGCCCTCACGCTCGCGACCGCTATGCTAGCCATTGCCACCGCCTGCTGCGAACCGCCAGAGCAGACGACGAACCCGGTGGCCGTCGGCACCGTTAGATGGGGACGGGATTTCGAGTCAGCAGTGGCAGCGGCGAAAACGACGGGCAAGCCGGTCTTCGTCCTATTTCAGGAAGTCCCCGGTTGCGCGGGTTGCCAGCAATTTGGGCGAGACGTGTTAAGTGACGCCACGGTGGTGAAGATGATCGAGGAAAATTTCGTCCCGCTGCTGATTCCTAACAATAGCCCGGGCAAGGATGCGGAGGTGCTCGCGCGGTTCAACGAGCCAGCATGGAACTATCAGGTCGTGCGGTTCCTCGATTCTAACGGCCACGATTTAATCCCGCGAAAGGACCGGGTGTGGGCGGCTCCCGAACTGAAGCAACGGATGAAGCTGGCGTTGGAGAAAAAATCCGCCGGCCTCCAGCGGGTGGCGATCGCCCAGTATTGTTTTTGGACCGGAGAAATGACTCTCGGCGCGATGGATGGCGTGATTCGGACGGAAGCCGGATTTCTCGGTGGCAATGAAGTCACGCTCGTCGATTACGATCCGGCCCAAATCTCGCTGGCGGATCTAACGGCGAAGGCAAAGTCCGCCGGGGTGGCGACTCGGGTTTACCCGTCGCTCGATGGCTATCAGAAAGCTCCCGACTCCGACCAGAAGCGGCAGTTGCAAGGAACGAAGTTCGCAAAGCTGAATCTCACTCCCGAGCAAGCGACCAAGGTGAATGCCTTCGCCCGGACCGCGCCGGAGCGGGCTGAAAAATTTCTCAAGCCACACCCGTGACGGGCCACTAACCGATCGAGCTGGTGATAGTTCACGGAACTCCCCCCTCAACTGATTAAGCTGCGGACGAGATCCTCCGGTTCACGCGATAACAGCAGAATGGTTTGTTGGCCTTGAGCCCAGATGGCGAAGGTGAGGTCAGCCTGCTTGCTGAGTGCGACCGGGGCTCCGGCGTGCGGCGGATTGGTCAAGCCGGAGGATGGCGTGCAATAGAGGTGCAGTTGTTTCATGTCCGGCAGGAGGAAGCACTGCAAGCTGACGGGGTGCCCGTCGATCTGGTAGAGGTGACAACCCTTGCGGCCGAGGCCGTCGAGTTTCACCGGCAGCGTCTCGGGGCGCGGCGCGTGGTTAGCTGTTAGCCAAGCGCCCACCGCCAGCTTGTCATTGCTCATGAGGGAAAGTGAAATGCCTTTGCGGGTGATGGTGGCGAGTTCCCGGGACAGCCTCGCGAGGGAAAACGCCTGGTTTTCCCACCACCATTTTCCGCCGAGCGCGAGGGAGGCGGCGATTCCGCTACCCCAGCCGAGCCAGCGGCGGCGGGACCATCTAGGATGAGCAAGTGGCTGCGGCCCTTGGGGAAGTTGCACCGCCGTTAGAATGGAGTCGCGCAGTTCCGCAGGCGGTTCACCGATCCCGCGCGCCGCCCGCATGGCGATTCGCAAGGCATCTTCAAATCCAGGCGGCGGCTCGATCTGGTCAAGCGCACTGCGCATGGCGAGGTCCGTGCCATGTTCATCTTCCAAGTGGACGGAGATCCCAGCAGCATCCGCCGCGGCGCGCGCTTCGGGCACGCCAGTCTCATGATCGTCCTCGCCATGGGGGCGAAGCGAGCGGAGAAGATGTAATTGTTCTTCGGTCATGTTGCGGGTGTTAGAAGCAAGCGCAGCGCATCCTTTGCACGGCTGAGCCTTGACATCACGGTGCCTGCCGGGACTTCGAGAACTTCGGCGATCTCGCGGTAAGACATGTCCTCGATATAGAAAAGCGAAAGCACTGAACGGTGCGGCTCATCCATGCGTTTTAACAGTTCCACCGCTGTTTTACCATCTGCCCGGAGTTCTTGTGGTGAGGCTTCGTCGAACGGCTGCGGCATCAGGGACTCGTCGAATTCCACCGTATTGCGCACCCTCCGGCGGAGCAGCAGAAATTCGCGGTAAAGTGTTTTGTAGAGCCAAGATTTGATCGCGCCATCTTCGCGGATCGTTTGCCAATGGAGGGCGAATTTCACGGCAGTCTGCTGCGTCAGGTCGGCGGCGTCCGCCTCGTGGCCTGCTAGACTCAGGGCATAGCGGTATAGCTGCCGATAGTATGTTAGCACCACGGTCTCCAGCCATGCCTGCACTTCCATATCATCCGTGACGGACGGACGTGGCGGTAGATTTGGCTGGGTTTCCTCAAACATGGAAAAAGGCTGCTGCTTTTATCACTGCCTGCGCTGCGGCATGACACATATCGTAACCGCAAAGGTGGACAACAACCCACAGCTCAAAAGCTATGTAAAACTTTGCAAAGTGGTTATTTCATCAACCTTCGTCCACCGTGAACGGGATGGCCGCAGCTTGTTAGGAGCAGCCATCCCTTGTGGGTGAAATATAAGTCAATCAAGGCCGGACGATATCAGTCGTGGGAATGATGACTGATGTATTGTCGATCTCCACGTTCGTGCCACCTTGGACCACGAAGTTCTGCGGCTCGCGGAATGCTCCGGTGAAGGAGGCCAGCGTGTTATCTGTAAACATGTTATTCACCGAGCCTCCACTGACTGCCACGGCATATCCGAACCGCGCGATGTGGTTGTTATAAATTGCATC
>JAYWAR010000458.1:0-8738 GCA_043782285.1 Akkermansiaceae bacterium
GCTGGTATTTTTGGAGATGCAAGGCTTGCAGTCGGTGGGGCGGACAGGGCAGGGTGGGGCGTGCCAGTGATTTCAGAGCAAGCTCGTCGGTGGAGCGCTTATGTCTGTCCGGATTGCCGGTTCGTGTTTCGCGTGCCGCAGGATCATGACGGCCAAGCTATCGCCTGCCCGAGTTGTCGGCAGATCTTGAGAATTCCAACGGAGTTAGATTGTTCGTCACAACTGACAGATTCAATGCCTGGTGAGCCAACGGCAGGTCGCATGCTTGCTCCAGCGAATTTGCGGCAGCGTAGCTATAAGTTCAAAGGGGGAGAGAGTCATGCATGGGAAGAGTTGCCAGAATCACTTCGATCGGGCAGCCGTGACAAAGTGCAGTTGCGGCTGATGTTGATTGGTGGGGTTTTGTTATTTGTGCTGATTATGGCGGCAGTTGTCATTTCGATGAGGAGCGGGAGCCCGTCAATTGGGGGAGTCCAAGCAACAGTTCGCAGCAACAAGAATCCTCAACCGAAACTGGTTCCGCGCAGTGAAGCATCGATTCTCGCCGAGGCTGAGCCCTTGACACGGAAATTTTTAGAGGCGACGAGCGTGGCAGAATTGTTACCTTTAATTCGCAACCCAAAGGTGGCGGAGGGACGCTTGCGGGTGGTTTATCCGGACGGTAAAATTGCAGCACCCGGATTATCCAAGTTTAACTCCAGCGACGAGCTGGTCACCTTGGGTAAAATTATTTCGTTCGCAGTCACGACCTCTGACCAGCAGCAAAAGGCGCTGGCCTTGATCCATTTACCGGAAGGAATGAAGGTCGATTGGGAGAGCTGGGTGGGCTGGTCTGATATTTCATGGGATGCGTTTATTTCGTCGCGGTCGGTTACGGGGCATGTTTTTCGACTGCTGTTGAGCCCGGTCGATTATTATAACTTTGGATTCAGTGATGAGTCGAAGTGGCAATCATACCGATTAGAATCTAACAATCAAGAATACTCGCTTTATGGTTACGTTGAAAAGGGATCGGCTTTGGACCAACGAATTCGTGCGAATTTAGAAAGCAAAAGTTTAGCCTTGAGGTTATCTTTGAAATTTCCAGCAAGTGCGACAACCAGCGGTCAAGTAGAGATTGAGCGTTTCGTGGGCGAGGGCTGGGTGGAAGAAGAATTGCCATGATACCGACGACTTACGACAAGGCTTTGGAGTTGAATTTGGAGCCGATGGTTTATGGCGCTTTCGCCGAGATTGGTGCTGGCCAAGAAACTGCCAATTGGTTTTTCCGCGCATCGGGTTCCGCCGGGTTAGTCGCGAAAACAATTTCTGCTTATGACATGACGATGAGCGATGCGATTTATGGTCACGCGGATCGTTATGTTTCGGCAGCTCGACTCGGCTCGATGATGGATCATGAGTATTCAATCTTGCTCGAGCGGCTTGCACCGAAGCGTGGTAAGGAGACTACGTTTTTTTCATTTTGCAACACGGTGCGGGCTCGTGGTTGGAAGGACCAAGGGGAATGCCATGGTTGGTTGGGGATTCGATTTCAGATGAAGCCTGGGGACCCGCCGTCTGATATCATTTTGCATGTTCGGTTGCTAGATACCCGAACGATCGATCAAATGGAGGCTCTAGGCACTTTGGGGGTTAATTTAATTCACTCGGCTTTTCATCACCGCGGCCATTTGCAGCAATTCGTCGAATCCTTGCTAGATAATTTGGTTGTCGGGCGGGTGGAAGTGGATTTGTTGAAGTTTTCCGGACACGGTTATAGCTTTTTTGACAACCGCTTGTGTGCTTTACAATTAGTTGAAAGTGGTTTGACCGATGCGACGATGTTTCTTCCGAACGGCGAGGTGGTTCAGCCTGCCGAAGCTTTGTACAACCGGCCAGTGCTGTTGTTACGTGGGAGTTTTGATCCGGTGATGAACGTTCATCTCAAGATGTTGGAACAAGCGCGAGATGGCTTTGTTGGTCCTTTGAGTTCCGAGGAGCGGATTGCTGCGATCGAGTTGTGTGAGATTTCTGTCCACAATTTATTGCGGGGGCGCGGCGTCGATTCAGTCGATTTTCTCGACCGAGCGGATGCGCTGCAAGCCCTCGGGAAAACGGTCTTACTGTCACGTTGTGCGGAGTTTCACCGGATTTCGGCATTCCTCCACCGCTCGACCTCCAAACCGATCGGCATTATTCTCAGCATTGGTTTACTCAATGAATTGTTTAAGCCGAAGTGGTCGGAAAATCTTGCAGGTGGTTTGTTAGAGTCTTTTGGTCGTCTATTTAAGGAGGGGGTGACCTTGCATGTTTTCCCGTGGAAGAATCGGCGGAATGGTGAGCGGGTGACGGCCGAGAATTTTCTGGCTCCAGCAGACAGCTTGCATCTCTACCGACATTTCTTAGCGAACGGGCGGATTCTGAGTATTTCCTGCGAGGATGAGCAAATTCTTGCCTATACCAGCCGCGATGTTTGCCGGATGATTCATTCCAATGACGCCCGCTGGAGCGAGCTGGTTCCTGAAGTGGCGTGGACCATGGCCAAGCGGCATGCCCAGCTCCGGTTGCCTTGATTCGCCATTTATTTGGAACGAGTGTCGGGCTTGGATGCGCGAAGATGAGAGGGTGTTTTTAGCAAATCAAAATCTGAGCCGCAATACATACAGCGAAAGGTTTGGGTTGCGATGATTGAAAGTGTGGCGCTGACGCCATGATTGAGGCCGGGCAACCGTGTCGCACGTGAGTGCGCAAGAGCTCCGGAGTTGATTAAGGGAGTCCCGCGGCAGAGTGGGCAAAGCGCGGCTCGGCGTTTAAAAAATGCGATAAACCAAGTGATCGCACTGAAGCCAATTGCGGCCAAGCTCATTTTGAGGGCAAATTCGTTGCGTTGTCCGCAGAATAAGCTCCATGCGATGAGTGTTGAGATTAAAGCCAAGTAGTGCAGTGCCGAAAAAATAACGGCGACGGTAAAAGGTTTGCTGAATGGCAATGAGCGCGCTCGTCGTAATTTCGGCTTTTGTGAAGAGGTTGTTTCAGGAAGCATACAGTTGCTGATTTTCTGAAAAGCGAAAAGTATTAGCAAGTTTTGAATTTTAGCCCTGCAAAATGAGCGGCCGGCCGGGCAATGATTTTCAGCTTTGAATGCAGTGTCCTTGACCGCGGCGAGGCTGGGTTTTACCAATCAGTGCATGACACCGCTTTATGAAGGAAAAGCCAAGCGCCTCTGGGCCACCGAAAACCCGGAAACCCTACGCATGGAGTTTAAGAATGACGCCACTGCCTTCAATGGCGAAAAAAAAGCCAGTTTCGAGAACAAAGGTCGGCTCAATAACGAAATTAGCACCCTAATTTATGGGTTTCTCGAAAATGCCGGAGTGGCGACGCATTTTGTTCGTAAGCTCGATGAGACCAATGTTGAGGTGAAAAAAGTCACAATTTTGATGGTAGAGGTGATTATTCGCAATCTTTCCGCTGGCAGTTACTGCAAGCGCACAGGGATTGAAGAAGGCCGGGTTTTTTCGCAGCCAGTTATCGAATTTTCTTATAAGAGTGATGAGCTCGGTGATCCGCTAATTAATGATGATTATATTCGCGAAATGGGCCTCGCAACGCCGGAAGATTTGGCTCATTTGCGCAAATCTGCGCTTCAAGTGAACCGCATCCTGAGCCAATTTTTTGCGGAATGCGGCCTCAAGTTGGTTGACTTCAAGCTCGAGTTTGGACGTTTGGTGAGCGATCCGTCGATTATCGTGCTCGCCGACGAAATTAGCCCTGACGGTTGCCGACTGTGGGATCTTAAAACTGGCGAGAAAATGGACAAAGACCGCTTCCGCCGCGACTTGGGCAACGTGATGGAAGCGTACGAAGATGTGCTAGGGCGACTGAAAGCGCACCTGTGATCTTTATTTATCGGTCGGCTTGGTTGGCTTCGCCGCCATCCGCTCGATAAACTCGATGATCATTCCGGCGACGTCTTTTTTCGAGGATTGCTCAATCCCTTCGAGGCCTGGGGAGGAATTGACCTCCATCACCACCGGGCCGTGATTCGAGCGCAGCAAATCGACGCCCGCAAGATTGAGACCCATCGCTTTGGCTGCGCTGATTGCAACCGCACGTTCGTCGGAAGATATTTTAACTTTTTCTGACGAGCCGCCGCGATGCAGGTTTGAGCGGAATTCACCGGGAGCTCCTTGGCGTTTCATGGCAGCGACGACTTTACCGCCGACTACGATGCAGCGGATGTCGGCGCCTTCGGCTTCCTTAATGAATTCTTGGACGAGGATGTTGGCGTTCAAGCCTTTGAATGCCTCGATCACTGATTCTGCGGCATTGGTTGTTTCCGCTAGCACCACGCCGACGCCTTGAGTGCCTTCCAACAGCTTGATGACCAATGGTGCTCCACCGCACATTTTGATTAATTCGCCGGTAGCATCAGTGTGGTGAGCAAAACCGGTTACGGGTAGCCCAATCCCGCGTTTGGCGAGAATTTGCAAGGAACGTAGCTTGTCACGCGAACGGGCGATTGCCACCGAATCGTTGAGCGAAAAAACGTTCATCATCTCGAACTGCCGGACCACGGCATTGCCATAAAAAGTATGACGTGCGGCAATCCGGGGGATGACGGCGTCTGCGACCAGCTCCTCGCCATCGACATAAATGCGTGGTTTGCGCGAGGTGATGTTCATGTAGCAACGAAGGTAATCGACGACTCGAACTTGGTGACCCCGGGTCGAAGCCGCCGTAACGAGAGCCGCCGTGCTATAAAGCTTTGGGTTGCGTGAGAGGATGAGGATTTTCATGCGGGGAAATTGGCGGCGAACCTAACTCAGATTTGCGCCCGCGTCCAATAGTCATGCTGCCTTTCGGTCAATCTCAAAAACAGTTCTTATCGCCGAGGCGGCGCGGTCACGGAGTAAAATTTGGTTTTCTCAAGAAATTGGAAAAATCCTAGATTCAGAGTGTTCAAATGAGGCATTGCTCCTAGGTTGCTGCCCCATGTCTGCTAAGATTCGTTTCACTTCTGCCACTGCCATCGGCCTTGTTCTTGCCAAAGTCGGTCATCCTCAACGTCATGAGCCGCTTCAGACGTCCAAGGAAGTTTTCAAAGTCGAGGAAAACGACCAAGAAGCACTGTCCGCCATTTTTCTGAAGCCTTTTAAAAACCTCACGGCTCATCGTTTCAGCCACCATTCGTCGCTCGATCAGCACGAAATGAATGCTTACGCCGCTGCCATTTTCGCAGCGGATGACGGCTTGTTGGAAAAAGGCTGCGACATTGCCAAGCGGCTCTACGCCAAGTCGAATCACCCGAACATCAAGTCCGGTGACCTGTGTATTTCGTTGATTAAAGACATCGATTTCGACGGCGAGCTGATCCAAGGCCTCTGCATCCTCAAATCCGAGAGTGTGATGCCATTTCTCAGCATTTCTACTCGTGATGGCGACCTCGAACTACACACCGAGCAGGGGATTAATCCGGAGAAAATCGACAAAGGTTGCTTGATTCTCAATCATTTTGCTAATAAGGGCTATTACGTCCTGACTTTCGATCGGACTGGCTCAGATTCGCGCTTTTGGGTACGAGATTTCCTCGGGGTGGTGCCGATCACCGATAGCCCGTTTCTGACTAATAAATTTGCGAATATGGCGGTCGCTTTTATGGAGAAGGAAAAGAAGGACAATCCAAGCGCGAGCGACGATTGTCCACCGTGGGACACTTCGAATGCGGCCCGAGATGCGATCACTTATTTCGAGGAAAAATCGAATTTTAGTCTTCAGGAATTTGAGGAGGAAGTGCTGAAAACTCCGGAAGCCAAAGCCAAGTTTGCTGAGCATCGCAATAAGATTGAGGAGCAGCAGGGCCATAAGCTCGACGATTCGTTCGAAATTTCCAAAAAAGATGTCACCAAGGCGAAGAAAAAAATTCGTTCGACGATGAAGCTTGATACTGGAGTGGAGATTCGGATCAAGCCGAGCCTTGCTGCCAAACCGGACTCGGTGCTTGAGCACGGTTTCGATGACGGGCGAAAGATGAAATTCATCAAAATTTACTTCAACGAGGATCTTGCTGAATGAATGGATTGAGTGGTCAATCAAATATCGCTTAGAATCCAGCTCGACGTCTGTCGAAAGTCGAGTAGGAAAAGGACTGCCATCATGGATCCTTACCCGGAAATTAAATCAGCTTTGAAGTCAGACCAGCAATCGTCGCAGGTGGTTCCGCCACCTGATTTGCCGCAGTCTCCGCCACCGTTGTCGCAGGTTGGCCACTCAGCGCCTTTTGCCCAAGCTCCGGAAGCCCAGGCTGGCGGTGCGGAGCCGGTCAATTTGCAACGTGGGGAAAAGTCAAGTCAGGCGGGAATTGCGGTGCCATTCAACACCCGGTTGATCGCAGGGGTGATCGATGTGGTAGTCGCAATGGGAGTGATGATTGGACTGAGTTGGATTTTTCCTATGTTTCTTGCCCGGCTTGGTGGGCTGGCGTATATGGTCCTTCGCGATTCGTTGCCGGCCTTAGGGAGTCAGAGCGTCGGCAAAAAAGCGATGAAACTCAAAGCCGTCACCCTTCAGGGGGAATCGCTCAGCGGTAACTGGGAGGCGGCGCTTATTCGCAACGGAGTTCTGCTGATTCCTTTGTTTGCGTTGCTTGAATTATTCATTCTGCTTACTCGCGAGAATAAGTTGGAGCGTGGCCGCCGACTGGGTGACGAGTGGGCGAAGACCCGGGTGCAGATTGAGGAAAAACCGCCGACTGTGGAATAGATTCACTGATTTGTGAGCTTTCCAAAGTGCTGGTATTTTGTCAGATTGCGTTCATGGAAAGTTATGAAGTTTTAAAGCGAGCGATGCGGAAAACCACGCCTAAAGCGGTGGCCGCAGAGCTTGGGGTGTCGTTGTCGTTGGTTTACAAGTGGGCGGAAAAGCCGATTGAGCTGGGTGTGGGAAGTCGCAATCCATTGGACCGGTTGTTGCAGATCATGGCGCTGAGTGGCGATACTGGGATCGTCGAGTGGTTGTGCCGCCAACAGAATGGGCACTTTGTAAAAGATCCGGATGTGAGCGGTCACCATATCGAGCATGTATTGCCTGCGACCCAGGAAATTATCGGGCAATTTTCTAATTTACTGAACGAGATTTCCGCGGCTGCAGATGACCACTCGGTCAGTCAGCAAGAAGCTGGAGAAATTCGTGAATGCTGGGACAAGCTGAAAAGTTATGCGGAAGGCTTTGTTCGTTGCTGCGAAAATGGCGATTTCAAGACGATGTCGCGGATGCCATCGGTGAGTGGTCAAAAGATTGCGGAGAGGTGATCTGAGGCAGGGTGCTCAGTGCTGGAAGAAACCGAGAATAGGCGGCAGGATTTCTTTCTAAGCGTGAGCCACGGCACTGCCATGCCAGAGCGGCGGTTTTTTTCATCACAGAGGCATGACTGAGGGACAGGCTTTCCGTGCAACGGTGTCTCACATTGAAGCGGAAAATCTCCTCCTGTTTTGCTTTGCCGGATCGAAATCACTTTCCTGATTCTCGGGTGCGCGAAATATCGCTCGCTCCGCGCATTTAGCGCTTGCTCAGTTGGCTGTTAGTTTTGAAAAAATTCTGCTTAACACGCCTCTATCCAAATCCATTGTCGGTATTGAATTCTTCAAGCCTTTTTGGCAATTTCTCGATCTTTTCGATCCCGTCAGAACTGCCCCGCACTCCCAGACACGCAACGGCCACAGCTCTAAGATGCTCGCCGCGATGTTGGCAAGCCGTGATCAAAGTGCCGCACCACCGTAACGGCAACTTCCAAGCCACCCTCATTGCCATGCACCTGCGGGAGTTCGGAAGCTTTGACGAATGCATCGTGAGCCTCCATGCGCGCGACCTGGGCGTTCGTGAAATCCAACAACACCTCCTCGAGATCTACAAAGTCGAGGTCTTCACCGCCTTCATCACTAACGCCACCGATGCTGTTATCGAGGAGTTCAAAGCTTGGCAAACCCGCACGCTAGAGCCCGTTTACCCCATCGTTTATTTTGATGCCATCGTCGTCAAAATCTGCCACCAGGGCAAAGTGACCCACCGCGTCATTTACCTCGCCCTTGCTATCTACCTCGAAGGCAAAAAGGAAATGCTGGCCGTCGCCATCGAACTCAAAAACTGCGACCTCCAGAGCATCTTCATCTGTTGCTTCGAGGGTCTCAGCGACTTTGCCCAAGCGCTGGAGGCGGTCTATCCAGAATACCGCGTTCAGCGCTGCATCGTGCACTCGCTGCGTAACAGCTTCAAATACCTCAATTGGAAGGACCGAAAAGCGATTGCTGCCGATCTCAAGACCATTTGCGTTGCCCCCACCGAGGAAGCGGCTCCGGTCGCACTGGCGTAGCAGTAGATCTAGAGACCAAGCATCGTGGTGGGCGGCTGTGACCCAGTCGCGCAAGTCGGGTGGCAGGAGTATCGGAGAGTCGTGGTCGGTGTTAACGAAACCAACAGACATTTTCTCCATAGGTGGCCATAACTGGAATCATTCATGGGGTGAACTTCTAAGTCCGAAAGGCCGCCAGAGATTACCGATGTCACTTTAGTTGCTCGTGGCATGCGACTGATAGTTGACGCAATCGTATTTCAAACGAAAAAAGGAACCATTTAAGGTTCCCTTAATCATTTACCAACCATAAAAAGTGCTCGAAAGAGGACTCGAACCTCCACAGGTTACCCTACTAGATCCTTAGTCTAGCGCGTCTACCAATTCCGCCATCCGAGCATCGGGTTGGGTG
>JAYWAR010000459.1:0-8721 GCA_043782285.1 Akkermansiaceae bacterium
TGACGATTTCGAAGGCCGACTAAAACCCGAACTCAAAAGCTTGTTAGCATTGAATTTCCAGTTCTTCCCAAATCACAAATCTTGATGCGCGGCAGTATAGCAGGTCGGGCAATCATTTCCCACCCAGCCTGCGACGTAGTAACCGGGTCTATGGCAGAGTCCACCATAAGTCCACGCCGTCCCAACTGATCCGTTTGTCGCAATCCTTGAGGTGCCACGCAGCGGCGCACCACATCAGCGCGGCCACCGGTTTGCCATCCTCCAGCACGAACTGGTAAAAGCGGTCTGCAGCCTCCCGTGCTCCTCATCGAGCATTTGATGGGCGAAGTGGCCCAGTCCGCCGAGCCTCGCGCGACCCGTATTCCCGTACATTCCGGGAGACACGGCCGCCTCGCCAGCGAGAGTCGTGGATTTCGCTCTCACATGCGTAATCGAGCATTTTTGCGCTTTTGGGTTGCGGACGATCTTGAAATCAACCGCCAAAAAGATTGCTAAGGTTCAGATTAAATGCCTTGCTGTTCACGAAATCGCAATTTTTTTAGGCGTGTCATCTTTATTTCGCGTGCTTTACTGCAACGGTTCAGCTCATGTCAGAAAATTCCACAGAAGACACTTTATTGTTGGTCGACCCCGATTTGGACTTCCTCGATTGGGCGACCAAGCATCTATCTGCCAACAACTTACGGGTGCTGCGCTGTGACAATGCGGCCAACGCAGTCAAAGTGATCGAGAAAACCTCAATCAGCGTGGTGGTAGCGGCGATGGAGTTGGAACCCTTCGACGGCATGGAGTTACTCGGTCAAACCTTGCAACGTAGTCCGAAAACCTTGGTAATTCTTACTGCCGGCTTCCCTACCACGGGCCAAATCATCGAAGCAACTCAACGTGGTGCTCACGATGTCTTACGCAAAGAATCTCTCGCCTTCGAACTTCGACCGGTGGTCGAGTCCGCCCTGCAAACTCAAGAAGATCGACGGACCGCTAACCAACCGGACGCCGAGATGCCCAAGCACGATGGACGCGTGAAAATGATTGGTATTTCACGAGCTCTGCAAGAAGTTTTCAAACTCGTTGGTCGAGTCGCGCGTTCCGATGCGCCGGTTTTAATCGCTGGTGAAAGTGGTACCGGCAAGGAACTCGTCGCCAAAGCAGTCCACGAATACAGCCCACGACGACCCAAGGAAATGATCACCATCAATTGCGGTGCCATTCCTGAAAATTTGCTAGAAAGCGAACTTTTTGGTCATGAGAAGGGCTCGTTTACCGGTGCCATCGCCCGCCGTGCCGGACGCTTTGAACAAGCGGACGGCGGCACGCTGTTTCTTGATGAAATCGGTGACATGCCGCTTTCGATCCAAGTTAAACTGTTACGCGTGCTTCAAGACGGCTCATTTTCTAGAGTCGGGGCAAATGAAACCCTGACCACCGATGTCCGAATCGTTGCCGCGACCCACAAAAATCTCAGCGAGGAGGTCGCCGCTGGCCGTTTTCGTGAAGATCTTTATTATCGGCTTAACGTGGTGGAAATTAAAATTCCGGCCTTGCGCGAGCGGATGGAAGACATTCCGCTCTTGGCCGAGTTTTTCCTGCAACGGATCACCCGTAAGAACGGCATGGCGCGCATCCGCATTTCAGCGGAAGCGATCACTACCCTCCAATCCCATACTTGGCCCGGCAATGTCCGCGAGCTTGAGAACACCATCGCCCGAGCCTGTGCCCTGGCCTCTTCGCAGATCCTCTTGCCTGCGGATATTCCATTGGCATCGGCACCCCGTAAATCTCCAGCTGGATTCAACGCCGCGCTTGATCAGATGATCCATGCCGCACCCACCGGTGTAAACTTACTCGATTGGCTGAACACCGAGGTCGCTGGACGAGTTCTCGAACACTCTCACGGCGACCTTAAACAAGCTTCAATCACACTCAACCTGCCACTGGTAGAGCTGCGAAAACTTCTCGCCCACAAAAAATAACCGGTTTGAGAATCTCAATCATGATGGCACATTTTAGCCGAATCCGGTGTGGTGACAGACTGGCGACTCGGGATTTCCGCTTGAAGCGCAGGTATTTCCGAGCATCCGGGCTGGCAATGAACCGCCACAGCTTTTAACTTCGGGCGTTCCAATGAAATTGTGGCCAGTTTTATCCATTTTTTTAATTGCCCAGCAGTCCATTCTGCTCGGGCAAAAAGAATTTACGCACTTTCAGCAAGCAGATGAGGCCCTCGCTTCTGGATTATGGGAAATTGCGGAACTTCACTATAAAGAATGCCTCACTGATACTGCGCTGCCTCTTGATCTGCGTGTTCAAATGACATTTCGCTTAGCGGAATCACTCATTCGCTCTGGAAATTCGTCCGAAGCCCTTAGCTTGCTCGACCTATCCTCCTTGGCGCGAAATCCCGAAACTCCCTTTTGGAAAGCGTTGGCCTTGTCAGAACAAAACCGTCTTTCTGCCGCGGTTGAACTTTTGTCGAGCCTACTCACCGACACGGCGGCCCCTCATCGCCGTGAAGCGGGATTCACCCTCGCCAGTCTTTTGCTAGCACTCGACCAACCCGAAGCCGCACTCGCAACCCTCACCAAGCTGGTCCCGCAAGCCGATCCCACAACACTCACTCAAATCCAACTCGCTCAAACTGAAATTCTGCTTGATCTCAAACGGACCTCGGAGGCCCGCCAAATTCTGCCAAAAGTGGAAGCGATTGCCCCTGCGGATCGCCCACTGGCGGAATTTCTCAGTGCTCAACTGCTTCTCAATGAGGGCGAGCATCTGACCGAGGCGAAACAAGCTTTCCAGAAACTGATCAACCACCCGCAGGGCCAATCACTCCTCCACTACCACGCCGCAGCCATTGGCCTCGCCGATGCGATCCAAGCCAGTGGCCAACCCCAAGTTGCCGCACAATTTTTGCTCAATTTTTTGCAAGATCACACCGACTCCCCACTATTGGATGCCATTTTTAGCCGAATTCTCGACTGTCTACCACTCAAGCCAAGCGCCACAGATCCAAGCTTAGAACGCATCGCCCAATGGATTACCCCGTCAGGAGTGCCTGCACTCGGCCCGATTGCCATAAGCCCATCTACCGGAGCCATTTGGCCAAGTTTCCGCGAACTTAACAATCAGACTGAATTACAGACCTATTGCCTCTACACCCGTGCAATGGGTCTTCATCGCCTTGATACTCCTGAATCACGAGCCGAAGCAAAACGCCTGCTCTTCCGGCTTCGTGTGGAAAACCCGAATCACATCCTTGCCAGTAAAGCACTCTATCAACAAGCGCGCTGGTTCCTCGACGCGGGTGACCAAGACTCCGCATTTTCAATTCTCGACACGCTACAAGATATCTCTCAATCCCCATCGATCAAAGGTGAAGCCGTGAATCTCAAAGCTCGCATCGCCTACCAAAATGGCAATACCGAGCAAGCAAACCGCTTGTTTGAACAAGCCGCGCTCTCACTCAAGGGCAACGAAGCCAGAATCGCCAGACGACATGCAGCCCTCGCCAATCTCAGAAGCAAGAGATTCAAAACGACCACGCTGATCCAACAACAAAGCACTTTATCCGTAGACAAGACGCTTGAAGCAGACCTTCAACTGGAACAAGCACTTTTCACCACCCCGTCACAGGCTGCCAGAACAGCCCTCGAAGAATTCATCACTCACTTCCCGAATCATCCTCGAATCGCTGAAGCGCGTGTTGCGGCTGCAGAGGCCGCACTCAACGACTCCCCTCCCGATCTTGAAGCCGCCCGAACCCAACTCGGTATTCTGACTGCCAGCGTAGAAAATCCAGCTTCTCCACAACCGGATTCAGCCCGGCTCGCCATCGCCCGGCTTCGACTTGCCGATCTTTCTCATGATCCCAAAGCCGCCCTCACGGCCGCAAAACTTATCATGGAGACCTACCCGGCAGAGCCCGCCGCCGCTGAAGCGGCTTTCACCTGCGGTCGAAATCTTTTCCAACTGGGCAAATACAATGACGCAAGACTCATTCTTGAAAACCTTGCGGCAGCCGCCGACACCCATCCCGCCCGCGCCCAAGCCGCCTGGCTCCTCGCGGCTCGCGCCGCAACACTGGTCGGCACGCCACAATCCAAAGAAGATGCCCTGATTCTCTTCGACAAAGCGATCGCCGCCAAGGGGCCTATCAGCTCTCTCGCCAACCTTGAAAAAGCCAGTCATTTGATCGATATCTATCGTCTCGCCGAGGCTTCGATTTTTCTCAAAAAATGGTTACAAAGCCTTTCCCCAAACGATTCCCTGCAACTGCCTGCTGGCCTATTGTTAGGTGAAGCCTTATATGCACAAGGTAGCTCGAATCCAGCATCTCTGGTAGAAGCCCTCGCCGTTTATGACCAACTTCTCGCCCGTGCCAAAAACCAGCCGACCCTGCTAAACCGCCTCCAGTATCTTCGTGGCACTACGCTTGAGCAACTGCCCGACGAAAAAGATCCTACCAAAAAACGCGATAAACAAGCCTTCCAAGCTTATCATTCGGTGCTCGAAACTACGACCCAGCCTTTGGAATGGGAGTACTTCGAACGTTGTGGTTTTCGTGCACTGGCTCTGCTCGAAAAAGCTCAGCGTTGGCCGGTCGCCATTACCGTCGCTCAAAAAATTGCTTCTTTTAAGGGGCCCCGCGCGGAAGAAGCCGCCAACCGTGCCAGCCAAATCCAGCTCAAACAAATGATCTGGGAAGACTAATCTGATCCCTCTCAAATCTAAAATCTCAAACTCACCATGCCTCATCTTCTCATCACAGGAATCTCCGGCCGGATGGGCCAAGCCGTCATTGAAGCCGCCACCCAAGCGCAAGTTCCGGTTGCTGCCACACATGACACTGGACAAGACCTTGAACTGGCGATTTCTAAGGTCAGCTGTGCCATCGACTTCACGATCCATTCTTTTACCACCACTCTTGTCGAAGCCGCTTTAAAGCACGGCACCAGTTTGGTCATCGGCACCACCGGCCACACCGATGCCGAACGCGCGGTCATTCATGCCGCCGCAAAATCGATTCGGATCGTTTATGCCGCGAACTATTCCGTCGGCGTCAACACCCTGTTCTGGCTCACTCGCCAAGCTGCTCGAATTCTCACCCAGGACCGCTTCGACATCGAGGTCACTGAGATGCACCATAAACACAAAATTGACGCCCCCTCGGGCACCGCCCGCCGAATTCTTGAAATCCTCAACCAAGAAACAGCGACCTCCTATCAGGACGACGTCGCACACGGTCGCGTAGGTAACATTGGCCCACGCAAACCTCGCGAAATCGGAATGCATACCCTCCGTGGCGGCGATGTCGTGGGCGACCACACCGTGCTTTTTGCCGCCGATGGTGAACGGATTGAACTGACTCATAAGGCCTCCTCCCGCCTCACCTTTGCCGCCGGTGCCGTGCGTGCCGCCTGCTGGTTAGAAAATCAACCGGTAGGACTTTATGATATGCAGGATGTTCTTGGACTGGTCTAAGAGAGGCGTACCCGCAAACAAAAGCTCCGCGCCTTACCCTTCCCGAATCTACAAGTTCACTATGCGCTCTTTGCACATTTTACCGCTATTGCTGCTCGCCGCGTGTAAGCAGCATTCCTCCGAAGTGCCGGCCAAACTCGCGATTGCAGCCCATGAGGCTGCCGCCAATGCTGAGCCAGCACCTCAAGCAGACATCAAAGCATCGGTCATCCGCATCAATTCCACTCAACAAACTTGGAACCCCGGCCAGCCTTGGGAAAAAAATCCTCCGACCCAACGCCGCGCGCTCGCTGCGATCGTTGGCCCGCAACGAGTTCTCACCACCTCCGAGCTAGTCGCAGATGCCACCTACCTCGAATTTGAATCACCGGATGGGACTCATTTTGCCCCCGCCAAAGTCATCGCCGTGGACTACGAGGCGAACTTAGCATTACTCGGTCCCACAACCGAAAAAGAAGGCAATCGGTTGTTTGAAAAAACCATTCCACTCAAAATCACCGCCCCACCGAAAGTCGGCCAAACTCTCGAAATTCTTCAAATTGAAGACAACGGAGTCCCACTTCTCACTCCCGGAAGTCTCCAAACGATTGATGTCACTTCTAATTTTCTCCCGGGCCATGGGTTTCTCACCTATCTGGTCAAAGCATCGATGCAAAGTGCCGCCAGCAGTTATTCACTCCCGGTTTTACTCGCCGGCAAACTCGCCGGGGTCTTGATCAGCTACAATACCAAAGAGCAAATTTGCGACGTCGCCTCCACCGACATCATTGCCCGCTTCCTCGAACAAAGTGCCAATGATCCCTACACAGGCTTTCCGAGCCTCGGTATTTCCATCGCTCGCACCGAAGATAGTTCCTTCCGCCAATGGCTCAAACTCGACGCCGAACAAGGCGGCATCTACATCCACAACGTCCGTAAAGGCGGTGCCGCTGACGTCGCCGGAGTCAAACAAGGCGACGTTTTACTCGCCATCGACGGCCACTCCATCGACCGCCGTGGCTACTATCAACACCCGAATTACGGCAGTCTGTTCTGGGGCCACCTCATCCGCGGCGAGAAATCCACGGGTGACTCAGTGACTCTCTCACTGCTACGCGACGGGCAGCCACTCACCCTCAAACCAATCCTTACCCGCGAAGAAGAAAGCTCCCGCCTAGTCCCCGGCTATAATTTCGACAAAGCTCCCAATTTTCTGATCAAAGGCGGCTTGGTTTTCCAGGAGCTCTCGCGGCCACTGCTCGAATCATTCGGTGAAAACTGGGAGAGTCGGGCACCCCTCAATTTTCTCGATGCCATGGCAAACCCGGAATCCTACGAAGGTAAGGTCAATCATCTCGTATTCCTAAGCGGAGCGATCCCCACCCCCGCTACCGTCGGCTACGAAAGCCTGCGCAACCTCACCGTGCGCAAAGTGAATGGCACAGAAATTAAAGATATGAAGAGCCTAATCGCTGCATTCAAAGCGAACCTCACACCCCTTCATTCCATCGAGTTCGCTGAAGAAAATTTCATCATCTATCTCGACGACGCCGTTACAAGCGCGGTCGATAGCCAACTCCTCCAGCGTGGGATTTCCCGACTCTCGCGCGCGGATTGATGGATCGCCACTTGCATCAGTCACACTCGACAGCACTTCTAACGCCATGAGCCAAGATCTTGTTTCCCTCCTCCAGCAACTCATCCGAATTCCCTCGGTCAATCCAGATAACGCCCCTGGCACCGAACTAACCGGAGAAGAGACACTCGCCATCTTTTTATCCACTTGGCTAGAATCCATCGGTGCGAAGCTAACTCTTGAAGAAATTAAACCCGGCAGACCCAATCTCATCGCTCGTTTCGCCCCACGCGACGGCAGGCCGCGTATCTTGTTAGGACCACACCTCGACACCGTCGGCGTCGGTGGCATGACCATTGATCCTTTTGGTGGTGAAATTCGTGATGGCAAAGTCTGGGGCCGCGGCGCATCGGACACCAAAGGGCCAATGGCCGCGATGTTGTGGGCACTGCACCAGCAGCAAGAGATCCTCGCCGATTTACCGGTGGCCGTTGATTTCGTCGCCTTCATGGGCGAGGAATCGGGGCAATGGGGCTCCAAAAACTTCGTCAAGAACCATGGCCAAGATTACCATTTCGCACTGATCGGTGAGCCGACATCGATGCAAGTGGTCCATGTGACCAAAGGCTCACTGTGGGCCACCTTGCGTGCCAAGGGCAAAGCCGCGCACAGCTCACAGCCTGAGCAAGGAGACAACGCCATCCTCAAACTCACTCGCGCACTCGACCAACTGGATCAGCATCTTGGCCAGCAACTCGCAACTTTTACCCATCCGATGTTAGGTCACTCCACCATGAACGTCGGAATCATCCGCGGCGGCAACCGACCAAACATCGTCCCTGACCTCGCTGAGGCGGAAATCGATATCCGCATCACTCCCGCGCTCGCCGCTGCGGGCGGGGCGCTGAAGCGACTTACCGAAACCATTGCATTTTACCAACTACCGCTTGAGATCCTCGATCCGCATGAAAACCCACCGATGGAAACTGCCGCAGATCACCCACTGATCCAAGCCCTGCTGGCCACCGATCCCGCCACCGGTCTGGCCGGCGCTCCTTGGTTTTCGGATGCCGCTCACCTCTCTCACGGTGGAATCCCCAGTATTTGCATCGGCCCCGGTTCGATCAACCAAGCACATACCGTCGATGAGTTCATCGAAATTTCAGATCTTGAAAAGGGTGCTCAGTTTTTCGCGACCTTCATCGGCAGCCTGAAGTAGAAATCCAGCATTCGGCAGAGGAGTTGGTTAAGTTAGATTGAATTTTCGGCAGGCGGCTGGCGCGTTTAAAAGTTTTGTCGGCGATGCACCCGATGATCAAGTCATGCCAAGCCCATTTTTTGCAGCCTCAAGTTGTGATTTTCTCCGAACAAAGTCTCGAAGACCCGGTGCTAACGGCAGGTCTTGATATTTCTAGCGTATCGAGACCTTGCCTTGCCATACCACAACATTGGCTTGTCAGACCGCGCCGGACTGTCGCACTTTGAGGGCTTGATGAAACGCGTGATTATTCATACCGACGGCGGTTGTAAGGGAAATCCTGGCCCCGGTGGCTTCGGCGTCGTGATGGTCTGCGGCAAACATCGCCGGGAGCTGTCTGAAGGCTATCGGCTGACCACCAACAATCGGATGGAATTACGGGCCGCCATCGCGGCATTACAGAGTTTGAGCGAGCCGTGTGAAGTGG
>JAYWAR010000460.1:0-8707 GCA_043782285.1 Akkermansiaceae bacterium
GATTTGTTGGCGGGAAGGTGGGCAGGGTAGGGATTGAGAATTTTCGGCGTATCGGCCAGCTTTCCCCGGGAAGCTACCAACCTAACAATCGGTTGACAGCAACGCGCAAGGCGGTTTCGAGAATTGCAGCTTCCGAGTGACTTAGGGGAATTGTGACTTTACGCAGAGATTTATCTTCGAGATTTTGCCGTGAAATATGGAACAGGTAGGGAGCGCGAGTGGGATCATCCTGGTGAATTATTTCGCAGATGCTATTGGCCTTTTCTGATTGGTGGAAGAGTTTGGCTTGGGGGAGACGACCTTGGAAGGTGGCGAGTACCGAGCCGATGTCTTGGAGGCCCCATTTCATGATGATTTTATTTTCCCAGTCGAATTGTTTTTCAGCTGACTGCGCAGCGGCATCGATGAAGAGGGCCGCTTTTGCGCGATTCAGACTGAGGCGAATGACGCCACCGCTGCCGCGTGAATTCGGCTTATAGATTGCATAGTCGGTGGGTCGTTCGGTGTTGAGAGTTGAGTCGATGAGGGTGTCATTCATGGGAGGGATGGGAGGTGGATTTATCGACAGTATTGCATCGATTGAGGAGATTCCACAAGTAAAAACTGTTCATGGGAACATTTAAATTTGCTAGGTTGAGTTGGTCCGATTGGTTAGGAGCTTGAGCTTTGGATTTGGCAAACTGGATCATTTGGAATGGGTTGAGAATTTTGGGTGATGCGAGTCAGGAAACCACTGAGGTTGTTGTGTGAAATGAATCTTGGCCAGCAAGCTTGCAGCAGGCAGGCTGTACGGCAGTGAACGCTCGCGTGCTGATCGATGGCCCTTCGGAGCTCGTCTTCGACTATGCCATTCCGGCAGGGCTCAACGTGCGTCCTGGCTGCCGGGTTCGTATTCCGTTGCGGCGAAAATCGGCGACTGGGACGGTACTTGCGACGCATGAGCCTGAGCAGGCAGACTTTGCCCTCCGCGAGTTGGAATCGCTGATTGATCCGGAGCCGCTGATCACGCCGGTTTTGCTGCGGACTGCGGATTGGATTGCGCATTACTACGGCTCCAGCATCGAGTCGGTGATTCGTTCGGTGCTGCCCGAAGGGGTCCGCTCGGAGGAAAACTCGGCGAAAACTCGGCGGGTCGCGGTGTGGGTTGGGCCACCGGAGCCACTGGCGCTGGCCAAATTGGAAAAACGCGCGCCGCGGCAATTTACGATTCTCGCACTGCTCAGTCAGGCCGCCGACGGTCGCTTGCCGGTGGCGGACTTTGGCGAAGGCAATAGCGCGGCTCTCAAATCTTTGGAGAAAGCGGGTTTGCTGCGGCTCATGGTCGAAGAAGTTCGCCGCGAGCCAGACGGCGACAGCGTCGAGGAAATCCTCGAGTCCAAGCCACTGCCGCTCAATCCAGGGCAAGCGGCAGCGCTGGAAGTTGTGCTTGCTGCCGTTGCCGAGCCAACCCAGCACAAGCCGATCTTACTGCTAGGGGTGACGGGTTCAGGGAAAACCGAGGTTTATCTTCAGGCGGCCCAACGTGCGCTGGATCTGGGCAAAACCGTGTTGGTGCTCGTCCCGGAAATTTCCTTAACTCCGCAGACGGTTCGGCGCTTCAAAGCACGTTTTGCGGCGATGCAAGAGCAGGTGGCGGTGCTTCACTCGAACCTTTCTCAAGGTGAGCGTTTCGACGAGTGGCACCGGATTCGCAAGGGCATCGCTCGGATTGTCATTGGTGCACGTTCCGCTGTTTTTGCGCCATTGCCGAAGCTCGGCCTGATCCTTGTCGATGAGGAACATGAGAACACTTATAAGCAGGAAAATGTTCCGCGCTATCACGGGCGAGACGTGGCGGTACTGCGTGCCGCTTTCGAACCCTGTGCGATCGTGCTCGGTTCTGCCACTCCTTCGTTAGAGTCGTGGAATAATACTCTCACCGAAAAATACAAGTTGTTGCGGCTCAACGAGCGTGCGGATGGAGCTTCGATGCCTTTAGTCCGGGTTGTCGACATGCGCTTGGAACAAACCAAGCATAAAGGAGCGCCTGCAATTCTCTCCGACAAGCTGCGCAGCGCGTTGGAGCAGCGCTTGGAAAAAGGAGAGCAATCGATTTTGTTCCTCAACCGTCGAGGGTTTGCGCGCTCGCTGCAATGCACCGCTTGCGGCCATGTTTGCCAATGCCCGCATTGTGCCGTGGCGCTTACGTATCATCGCACGGACGAGCGGCTGGTCTGTCATGTTTGCGGTTACCAATCGATTGTCCCGCGCAAGTGCCCGGAGTGCCGCGATCCTGGGATTTTGCTTCAAGGTTACGGCACCCAGAAAGTTGAGGAGATTATGGCCAAGGTTTTCCCGAAAGCCAAATTTGCACGGATTGACGCCGATGCGATGCGGCGTAAAAACGCCCTTCGCGACACTCTCGCCGCGTTCAAAGCCCATAAGATCGATATCCTCATTGGCACCCAGATGATTGCCAAAGGCCTGCATTTTCCGAATGTTACTCTAGTCGGAATTCTCAACGCTGATCTCGGGTTGCATGTTCCGGATTTTCGGGCCGGCGAGAGGACCTTTCAGCTTCTGACCCAAGTCGCCGGGCGGGCGGGTCGCGGTGAGCTAGAAGGTGAAGTCATTGTTCAGACGTTCACCCCGCATTCACCTTCGATCCAATATGCTCGCAAGCATGACTTCGATGGTTTTTCTGAGCAGGAAATGGAATTTCGGCGGGAATATGCCTTCCCGCCTTATGGCCACTGTGCGGTGTTAACGTCGCGCTCGACCCACGAGCGTCGCGCCGAGTTCACCCTCCAGACCTTGCACTTACGGCTGGCGGAAAATTTACCCCAAGGCATCACCCTCGGCGAGGTTCTGCCGTCGCCGTTGATTCGCTCGCACGGCCAATTTCGTTTTCAAATCACTCTCCGTTCCGAACGCGCACGGCCACTGACTCGCCACGTTCAAGCGATCCTCGGCAAGACCCCGCTGCCTGAAGACGTCACGGTGGTCTTCGACATGGACGCGCTGAATTTTTCGTAATCCTGATTTGAGTGGCCAAAGTTCGAAGTTCTGAAAATGGTCGCCAATTTTTCGCGAACTCAAAAAGACTTGGGAAATTAACAAAGTTTGCTAAATTTGTTAAATTAATCATCATTCGCGCATGAAACCGGTTCTGTGGATTTTCGCTTGTTGTGCCGTAGCTCTGGCCTTTTCCAGTTGCGGAAACTTAGGCGGTGCGCGCAACAATGGTGTCCAGCGAGCTGGCACGGGGCCTTTTGACCAGAACGGCCGTTATATTGAAGAGTGGGCGGATAACCCTTCGAAATGGCGCAAAGCGGATTCCGCGCCCTCGCCCCACGAAAGGAAGTCGGACGAGTTACCCGAGATTGCCAAAAACGATCAACCGCCGCAGAACTCGAATCCGCTGCCACCCGCTAACTTTTCCAAGCCGGTGCCGATGATTGCGAAAACCCAAGTGGTGTCTAAATCGCAAGCGTCAACCGAGAAAAATCACAAGCTTACTCATAAAACTAAGCATTCGGCGGAGCAATCTGAAGAGGTTGTTTCTAAGACAAAATCCAAGAGCAAAACCAAACATTCGGGGAAGCAATCCGAAGCACTTGCGTCCAAGTCCAAGTCCAAATCTAAGGCGAAAACCAGCCATTACGTGGTTAAGAAAGGCGACTCGTTGTCTGCGATTGCCAGTCGCACGGGGACATCAGTCGCTGCGCTCAAGCGAGCCAATGATATTTCAGGCAACGTGATCCGCCCTGGCCGGTCACTGACGATCCCGAAAAAGTAGGCTGCCCGCGCCTTGGCGGAAAATTGTCCTAAAAAATACTGCGGCCGTCAGGCGATTGGCGCGCGGTGTCGGGTGGCTGCCATCTTCGATAAAAAGTGCAGCGCCACGACCGGCGGTCACTTCCGTTTCCCAAGCGTCGCCGACTGGCACCACCAATAGGCCGCCGGCATTGGTTGCTGCCGCATGATAACCGGCGCGCAACCGCGCGGTCATGGCATGGAAATCGTCGTGGCGGACTTTTGGATTGCCGTCGCGGCGGCCCCAAGTTTGGTAGAGCAAGGCAATTGCGCCGTGCTGGTGGGCGGCGGTGACCAGTTGGCGCAAGGGGGGAAACATCGCCGCGGCGCAGCGTGGTGGCGACCATGCCGGAATTTCGCTTTGCTCTTGAATCACTACCAGGTCCCATTTGCCGTCGCGGATTTTACGTAAAGTTGCTTCGTTTTGAGCATGGTGCTCGAGGGTCCAGCCGCCGTAGGTCGCGTGGCCGACGCGTAGCTTGCGTCCCTGCTCGGCGGCAAGTTGTGCGAAAGCTTTAGGCACGCCGAAGCTGTAACTGTTTCCAACAAAAAGCACAGCCGGTTCGGGTTGCTGCTGAATGCGTGCGGTGAGCTCCTGTTGCGGGTCGGAGCTCCCCGGGCCAAGTGGCAAAGATGGCTGGGCGGCGCATGCCGTCACGCCAAGCAGGCATGCGAGGTTCATCAAATAATGGGGAATGGAGTTCACGCTCGTGGGTGGGCGGTGTCGTAAGCTTGTTTGAGTCGTTCCTTGGTCACATGGGTGTAAATTTGAGTGGTGGAAAGTGAGGCATGACCCAGCAAGGCTTGGACACTGCGGAGGTCAGCACCGGCATCGAGTAAGTGGGTTGCAAAGCTGTGGCGGAGTTTGTGTGGGCTGATCGCAAAGGGGATCTTGCTATGTTTTAAATATTTTTTAAGCAACTGATCGACCGCCTGTTGAGTAATTCGCCGCAAACGGATGCTGAGAAACAAGGGCCCAGAAGTCACTGCTGCCGCTTGGCGATAACGCTGAATCGCATTGAGGGCTGGCCCGCCGACCGGGACAATCCGCTCTTTCAAGCCTTTTCCCATCACCCGGACGGTTTCGCCGATGAAATCCAAGTGCTTGACGTCGAGCGCCAGCAGTTCGGAGATCCGCAAGCCGCAGGAGTAAAATAACTCGAGGATCGCGGCATCCCGCAGCGGCAACCAAGTCGGTGATTTGTGGGCAAGGGGGAGCTGAAACGGCATTCCGAGCAATTCCTCAATCTGGGCAATCGTCAATACTACCGGTAAACCGCGCTCAGGCTTCGGCAGCAGCACCACCGCCACCGGACTGCATGCCAGCCCACGCCGCAACACGAGGAATTTATAAAATGAACGCAGTGCTGCAAACCTTAGCCGGATGGTGGCTCGCTTGAAATCTTGTTTCATCAAGGCAAACAAGTAATCCCGGAAATCATCGGCAGTCGCCTCGCGCCAACCGGTAAAGCCAACCGCTCGCCATTTTTGGTATGCGGCAAGCGCGTCACGATAATTTCGCAAAGTCCGCGGAGAAGCGCTTTTCTCGGTGGCTTGAAAATCGAAAAACGCAAGTTCGTCGCAACCAGTCATCAGGCACTGAGCATAATCGCTGGAAACTTGAAAACCAAGTGAATTGAAAAGCCCTGCTGGAGCTTGTCCGGCAGGGCTTAGAGCCACTCGCTCAAAGCGATTTTTTAGCGACTCCGGACTGCTTTAAAACGCGCGCGAAGTCTGCCAGCTCCTTGGTCGATCATGCTCTGGACCTTGGTCCACGGTGTGCTTGCGGTGGCGGGGCGCTTGGAGCCGATTCGATGATCGATCAAGGCCATCAGGCGCTCACCACTGACCGAGTCGAGAATTTCGCCTTCAAATGAAACATTGGAAACGAAGGTCGCGACCGTGGCTGAGCCCAAAGTTCCGGTCAAGCTGGCGCTGGGGTTGGCATGCAGGGTGGTGACTGGGCTACCCGTCCTTTGGCCTTCAATCACATCGGTCAAATCGGTGCGGACCCGCAAGGTCTTGGGTCCCGCGACGCTAACAATTTTCAAGTCGGCTGCCATCTGGCTGCACAAAGCGGTGCTCAGATAAGCGGCAAGTTGTGCCGTCACTGCTGGGCTGATTTCAGGCGAGGCGATGACGGTGGTTACCGGCTCGACGATCACGCTGTCGTATTTTTTTAAGTCGACTCCCGGCTTCAGATAAGAGGAAACGGCATTTTCGGTGCCGTAACCGGCATTCAGTTGTGCGTAGTTGGGAAGAAATCCTGAGGGAGATTTGCCTCCGGTCGAGCATGAAGCGAGTGCGAGGGCGGCTCCGGCGGCGGCAAACATGCCAAATCGTGGGGTGATGTTCATGAGCTTGAGGGTTGATTTTAAAAACGACGGGTAGGCGAATGACCCGCAACGCGATTTTTTCTGTCACGGATTCTGGCAAAGGTCAAGGTCACGGCCAATACCGAGAGCTCGAATTCGAGGACTTGAGCCAATTGAATCGGGAGCGGTGGATGGCGGGCTGTTACTTGCCGATTTGACGTGCCGCTTGCAGGGTGTTTTTCATCAGCATTGCGATGGTCATCGGGCCGACTCCACCGGGGACCGGAGTAATCGCGGCACACAAGGGCGCGACTTCTTGGTAGGCGACGTCGCCAGTGAGCCGATAACCCGATTTTTTTGAAGCATCAGCCACCCGGTTGATGCCGACGTCGATGACCACGGCACCCGGTTTTACCCAGTCGGCTTTGACCATTTCTGGGCGACCGACGGCAGCGATGAGGATGTCCGCGCGGCGGCAAATCGCCGGTAAATCGTTTGAGCGCGAGTGGGCGATGGTGACCGTCGCGTTGGCAATTTTGGAGACGAGTAACAGCGCCATCGGCTTGCCAACGATCATACTGCGACCGATGACCACGGCTTCGGCACCGGCGGTGGTAATGCCCGAAATTTCAAGTAATTTCATGCAGCCGGCTGGGGTGCAGGGGACAAAACCACTCGGATCTTCGAGCACCAACTTGGCGACGTTTTCGGGATGGAAGCCATCGACATCTTTGCGCGGGTCAATGGCGCGGATGATGGCTTGTTCGTCGATGTGCGGCGGCGGCGGCGATTGAACCAGGATGCCGTGGATTGCGGGATCGGCATTGAGATCGCGGACGACTTGGAGCAATTGCTCTTGAGTCGTTTCCGCAGCAAGTTCAATTTTAAGTGAGTGAAACCCGAGTTCGGCGCAAGTGCGGGCTTTTGAGCCGACGTAAACTTGGGAGGCGGGATCGCTGCCGACGAGCACCACCGCGAGACCGGGACGGATGCCTTTGGCGAGTAATTCAGCAGTTTCCGCGTGGCACTCGTCGAGCACGGCGGCAGCGACGGATTTTCCATCAAGGATTTTAGGGGCGTTCATAGGAGAAATTTTAAAGGTCGTCGGCACCGGCCAGCAAGATGGCGTGGACCCGCTCGCACTGGAACTTAAAGGCAGCATCGTCAAGCTTGGGCGGAACGACAAGCCTATCGTCGAAAATGACCGTGACTCGGCTGAACGGCTTGGGGATCACCAAGCCATCCCAAGTTTTGAAGCGCCAGGCCGTAGAATAACGAGCATGGACCGGCACGATCGCTGCCCCTGCGGATTCCGCGAGTTTGATCACGCCAGGATGGAAATGATAGCGTGGGCCGCGTGGGCCATCGGGGGTGATGCAAACATCCGAGCCTTGCTTGAGCGCTTGTTTGAGCCCGATCAATGCCGCCACCGCCCGTCGTGAGGACGAGCCGCGCACCGCGCCTAACCCGAAGACCGCCATCGCCGCAGACAAAATGGCCCCGTCTTTACTCGCGCTGGTGAGCACCACGGCTTGGCGGCAGTGGCCACATTTTTGCGACCAGATCGAGGGGATCGTAAAAATTCGGTTATGCCACATGGCGTAGATGACTGGCGGCAATTGGGTGCCCGCCGCAGTTAGCCCGCAGCGGTCTTCGAATTGGTAGCGCAGGGTCGCACACCAGCCCTTCATCAGCCAGCCGGCGAGCGTGCCGAGGATTGCGGCCTTCCGCGTGCCGCGGATTTCAGTGTGATTGGAGGCGCTCATCGGTTGAGAAAATCCGACCTTGGCGAATTCTGCGAGGTAAGACTCGGCCAGTTTCGCTGCCACGATTTTTTTGACAAGCCTCGCGGTCGGTAAAACCACCGCCGAGCGGGCGTTTGACAGATTTCACAAATTCGGATAATCACGCTTTATGAATGATTTGCCGCAAGTCGCCTGGTTTTACTCGCGCGAGGGGGAAAAAATCGGGCCGGTGAGTTTTTCGGAATTGCAGCTGAAAGCGAAAGAAGGAGGGCTCAACCCACGGCTTGATCTGGTCTGGACTCAAGGGATGGACGCATGGCAAGCGGCGGGCGAAATCGAAGACTTGTTTGAGCGGCGGACGGCACCTGAGCCCCAACAAAATCTTGCTGCTGACCCGTGCCAGCCACTGCCGGCGAATTCCGCCAACCCGATGATGGGCAACGATGCCAGCTGGCCAGGTGCCCGGCGGCGTAGCTTTTTAATCGCGATTTTGGTTTTCCCGATCTTGTGGGGCCTCGGTTATGGCCTCGCCCAGCCTTTGTTGGTGAGCCAATTTGGTCCGGAAATTACTCAGTATGCGCTACTTGGAGCCAATTTCGTGCCCGCCTTGGTCGGGATTTATTTCAGCCTCAAACGTTTGGTGAACTTGGGAATGAGCCGTTGGTGGTTCCTTGGAAATTTGATCCCGCTGCTCAATTTATGGGTCTGCTATCGTTGCTTTGCTTGCCCGAGTGGTTACGCCTACCACAAGAAACTCGATGGCGCGGGTATTTTTCTGGCCATCATTTACTGGCTGTCGCTTGTCCTTGTGATCGTCGCAATCGGCCTTGCGGTCGCGGTTTTAATCGGAGT
>JAYWAR010000461.1:0-8700 GCA_043782285.1 Akkermansiaceae bacterium
GAAAAGGACGGCAGCTACAATGCCTATGATTTCGAAACTGAGATCGAATACGGCCTCACCGACCAATTCCAGCTCGGCTTCAGTGCTTCGCAGAACTATTTCTCCGGTAGCGCTCTCGCTGTTGACGACAACAGCCTGACCCAAACCGGCTACCGTTTCGGAGGAGTCGCGGCTTCCGGCAAATACCGCTTCACCAGCCCATTCATCGACGACTTCGGCCTCGCCTTGATCCAGCAGGTCGGCTTCAACCGTCACGATGAAACCGCCGGGATCATCGAAAATCACCTCTATTTAGCTCCAACTTTGGTGTTCCAAAAAAACTTCATTGATAACACTCTGATCACCGTCGCCAGCGCTGGTTTCGACCTAGGTTGGGGCAAAAAACCTGCCGAAGAATACAGCAAGGAAATGGGCCTCGAAACACGGTTCGGTCTCTCCTACCGCTTCGCACCTAACTGGTTTGCAGGTCTCGAAGGCCGCATCCGCTCCGAGTACCCAGAGTTCGACATCACCGAGAACGAACACGTCGCGATCTTCGTCGGCCCCAACCTCCACTACGGCAGCGAAAAATTCTGGGCCACTCTGAGCTGGGCCTATCAAGCCTACGGACACGAATCCGGCCCCGACCAGCAAGTCGATAACCGCGCGTTTGCCGAGCAAGTGCAGAACGAAATCCGCCTGAAGCTCGGGTTCAACTTCTGAGCGAACATTCCACCTTGTTTCCCATGCGCCTCTCCTCAGGAATCCTGATTTCACCCGTGATCATCGCGATCATCGCTCCAGCAGCGATGGCCACAGTCTATCTTAGCCAAGAACAAGCTCTCACCACGATTTTCGACGGCAAGTCGGACTTCAAAGCCTCATCGTTCAAGCTCACCAAAAGCCAACGCAAATTGGTCAGTGACAGCACCGGCCTCACGGTCCGCGATCAGGAAATCCAAGTTTGGACCGCAGCCGGTGGCTCGCAAATGTACGTCGATCATGTAGTTGGAAAACACGAATTCATCACCTTCAGCGTGGGCATCAGCTCAGACGGCAAAGTTCGTGGCGTGGAAATACTCGAGTATAAAGAAACCTACGGCGGCGAAATCCGCCGCCCCGAATGGCGAAAACAATTTCAAGGCAAAAAACTCAGCGATCCGATCAAACTCGGCAATGATATTACGAACATCTCTGGAGCTACACTTTCCAGCCGCAGCGTCACTGATGGCGTGAAGCGCCTTCTCGCGATCCGCGCGCTGCTCAAGTAAATTCCAATTCCCGGTGCCAACCCTCGCCCAAAGAGCCCGCCCACTGCTAGGCACTTTCGTCGAGATTAAGCTGCGCAACAGCAGCGCAGCGGCATTTTCCCAAGCATTTGAAAAAATAGAACAAATCCATTACCGGATGTCAGCCCACTCAGCAGACTCCGATCTAGCCAAAATTGCCTGCCAAGCCCATCGCGGGTGGCTGACGCTGGACGCGGCGACAGCCGAACTAATCCGGCTTTCTTTGGAGTGGGCCAGTCTCTCAAACGGCGCCTTCGATCCCGTCCGCGCCGCCGTGAAACTGATCCACGCCGGACGACGCCCATGTTTTACCCGTGAGTTGCCAAATCCAGCCGCAACTTGGCGTGACTTAAAATTGCACGGCTTAAAAGTCCACGCTACCCGCCCACTGGCCATCGATCTGGGCGGCATCGCGAAAGGCTATGCCGTCGATTTAGCCGCAGAAATCATTTCCACTCACCACTGCTCCGGCATCGTCAACGCCGGTGGCGACCTTCGGTTTATCGGCGACGAAGAAAGAACGATTTCATTGAAAAGACCAGATTCGCAAACATCCTTGTTGCAGTTGAAGGAAATTCCACTCGCCGCACTTGCAACAACTGCCAGCTATGCATTTTCCGATGAGACCACAAACCTGGATTTAGTCGGCACCAATCTTCCCGCTGCTGGCATCTCCATCACGGTTTTCGCCAAAAATTGCACTCTCGCAGATGCGATGACCAAGGCCGTCCTCAACCTGCCCACCCCCCAAGCTGCCAAACTACTCAAACTGCTAGATTGCAGCGCCCTGATTCTCCGAGCCAATGGCAGTTACCTCGAACTTCCCTGACTTTTGCCGCTCGAACAACCGATCTTCAAAATCTTGACTCGCAATACACCGATGCGCCGCCGCCCTTTCCAAATGAGTTTCCGTCAGCGTTGCTGGCTCTACAGCGCCTTCGCAATTACCGTCGGCAGTGGCTCCACTTGGGCAATTCTCTGGCACTTTTTCCGCAAAGAAATCGATATGGCAATGCCGATCGAAAACACCCTGCTCAAGATCCACCTGGCAGGCGCATTGAGCCTGTTAGTAGCGAGCGGCGCGGCCTTACCCAAACACGCCTCAAAATCTTGGGATGCCAAAATCAACCGACCCGCCAGCACCTTGTTTCTCCTCTCCATCCTCGGCGCTGTAGCTACCGGATACGGCATCCTCGCCTTCGTCTGGGAAACTCAGTGGATGCATTTCACCCACATCGCTCTTGGAATTACGATGACCGTGCTGTTGCCCACACACATTCTAATCGGCCGTTTGCTCGAGAACAAACGGCTCGCTACCCGCCACCAAAGCGAGTGATCTAGCCCGCTTCTCGAAAACGCGACTTCCCGGACTCCGCTGCATTCATCATCACCGATCAACTCGGTAAAGCAGTTACTCCAACCAGCGTATTAAAACTCACTCGCTTCATGATTGCCAGAAACTCGGCCATGTAAGACGTGCTCGCCGCTTCGCGGGTGGTCGCAGCATAAAGATTGGCAAATAAGCCGCTTTTGCGGATCGGCCGCGAGGCGACATAATCACGGTCCAAATACGGCTGCACCGCCCAACCGGGCATCGCCGCGATCCCGCGCATACTGGCAACCAATTGCAAAATTGCCACCGTGAGTTCGGTGGTCCTACGAGCCGGAACAATTCCCGCCGGCTTCAAAACTTCACGAATCACGTCGATCCGCTCATCGGGAATTGGATAGGTAACCAGTGTTTCCCTCGAAAAATCTCTTGCTTGCAAACAGCTCTTTGCCGCCAGCGGATGCGCATGAGCCATCAAAGCGAGCACTTCGTATTTAAATAAAGGATGATAGGCAACCCCGGCGCGTGGAGTTGCCCGCGAAACAATCACCAAATCCGCCCGATCTTCCAACAACAGTCCAACCGGGTCTGGCTGAAATCCTGCTACCAAATCCATCTCTACTTCCGGCCAACCTTCGCGAAACTCATCCATCGACGGCATCAACCAGTCAAAGCACGAATGACACTCTACCGCCATCCGCAATTGACCCGAAACCCCTTCCAAAATCCTATGAACATCCCGCTCCGCCTGCCGCAAGCTCCGGTCCGTCTCGTAAGCCACATCCAGCAACCGTTGACCCACTGGACTCACTTTTAATGGCTGGCTCTTTCTTTCAAAAAGCGCTGCACCGAGTTGTTCCTCCCATAACTTGATCTGATGGGAAAGCGCCGGTTGCGACAAATTCATGCGTTTGGCGGCTCGCGAGAGGTTGCCAGTTTCTACAATAGCAATCAAAGAACGGAGCTGACGAATATCGATCATAAGTGATGCCTTGATCATCCACTAAATCGATGATGATCCAAGATTAAATGCGTTTGGCGAATAATCGATTGGCCACGATCATAATTCCCATGTACAGCATCCGCACCCACAACCTTGGCTACCCGCGCATCGGGGAGCAACGTGAATTGAAAAAAGCCACTGAACTTTTCTGGGAGGGAAAAATTTCTAGGGAGGAACTCGAAGCCACCGGCCGCAAGCTACGCCAAGCAAATTGGCTCAAACAACAAGCCGCTGGCATCGACCTGATTCCTTGTAACGATTTTTCATTTTATGATCAAGTCCTCGATACCAGCTGCCTCCTTGGAAATATCCCTCCGCGCTTCAACGGCGACCTCACTACCAGCGACCTTGACACCCAATTTCTCATCGCCCGCGGCCAGCGGGTCGCCGCACAGCCTTGCGAAAATGCATGCGCTTGCCAGCCCCAAACGAGCTCAACGTTTGCCAGCGAAATGACCAAGTGGTTCGATACCAATTACCATTATATTGTCCCAGAGTTTCGGGCAGATACCCAGTTTAAGTTAAGTGCCACTAAGATTTTTGATGAATTCGCAGAAGCATTGGCTCTCGGGATCCAAGCAAAACCCGTGCTGATCGGCCCAGTTACCTACCTCAGTTTGGGGAAGAACCAAGACCCTCAGCATCCAGACTTCAATCCCTTCTCGCTGCTCGATTCGCTGATTCCAATTTACGAAGAAATCCTCGCGCGCCTAGCAGCCCAAGGTGCGACTTGGATTCAATTGGATGAACCCATTTTTGCACTCGATCTGAATGAACGCCAACGCGACGCATTTCTCGAAGTTTATCCACGCTTAGTCCGTGCGGCCGGCCCAGCCAAGCTCTTAGTCGCTTCTTATTTCGGAGAACTTCGCGATAGCCTGTCACTTTTTCTCAACCTACCTGTTTCTGCTCTTCACCTTGATGCCGTGCGCGGCCGCGCCGAAATCCACCAGCTGATCGAAAAATTCCCGGCTGACAAAATCCTTTCCCTAGGCATCGTCGATGGCCGCAATATTTGGAAAAACAATTTTGAAGACTCACTCACGATCCTCACCACCGCCCGAGAAAAACTCGGCAAGGAACGCTTGTGGCTCGCGCCATCTTGCTCGCTGATTCACTCTCCAGTCACTCTGGAAAATGAGCATAAACTCGATCCCGAGTTCAAAAACTGGTTCGCCTTCGCCGATCAAAAACTCGTCGAAGTCGCTCAGCTGAGCGAGATCCTCCGTGGCCGAGCCTCAGCCTCTGTGTTAGAAAATAACCGTGTCGCGCATGCCAATCGAAAGAGCAGCCCGCGCATTCACAACCCCGCCGTGCAGTCCCGTCTCGCCGCCATCACCGCTGCTGATTCTGCTAGAAAATCCCCTTTTCCTGCTCGTCAAAAACTCCAACAAGCCAAACTCAAACTCCCCCTTTTCCCGACGACCACGATCGGCTCATTTCCGCAAACCGCAGAAGTTCGCTCCGCCCGTGCACGCTGGAAAAATGGTAGCCTCGTGGGTGCTGCCTACGATGCCTACATCAAGGAAGAAACTCGCCGCTGCGTCGCGTTTCAAGATGAGATCGGCATCGATATGCCCGTTCACGGCGAGTTCGAGCGTAACGACATGGTCGAATATTTTGGCGAACAGTTAGAAGGTTTCACCTTTACCTCACATGGCTGGGTTCAGAGCTACGGCAGCCGCTGCGTAAAACCACCCGTGATTTTCGGTGACGTCTCACGACCACAACCCATGACCACTTATTGGTCCGGATTTGCCAAATCTCTGACTTCAAAACCAATGAAAGGAATGCTCACCGGCCCGGTCACCATCCTCCAATGGTCATTCGTCCGTAATGACCAACCACGCGAAACAACCACCCGCCAAATCGCACTCGCCATTCGGGATGAAGTTGTGGATCTCGAAGCCATTGACATTGCCGCGATCCAGATCGACGAGCCAGCGATCCGAGAAGGCCTGCCGCTCCGAAAAACCGATTGGCAAAACTACCTCGACTGGGCAGTCGAAGCATTTCGCCTCTGCGCCAGCGGGGTGCGGGATGAAACTCAAATCCACACTCACATGTGTTATTCCGAGTTCAACGACATCATCGGTTCAATCGCAGCGATGGATGCCGACGTCATCACCATCGAAACCTCCCGCTCCAACATGGAGCTGTTGGATGCCTTCGTTGATTTCAACTATCCAAACGAAATCGGACCCGGTGTTTATGACATCCACTCGCCGAGCGTGCCGAGTATCGGCCAAATGGAAAACCTGATGCTCAAAGCGGAGGCACTTCTGCCTGCCGGAAATCTATGGGTCAATCCAGACTGCGGGTTGAAAACCCGCGGCTGGTCAGAAGTCCGTAGTTCACTGACAAACATGGTCGCCTGCGCACGGGCCTTACGTGGAAGAACGACTCTTTTAAACCGCTAACATCATGCACCTCCTCGATCTCCTCGCTCGCAATAAGTCGACCCTCTCGTTTGAATTTTTTCCGCCCAAATCACCAGTCGAGCGTGACAAGCTCATGCTGCAAATCGGTTTACTGGAGCCATTCAATCCCGACTTCGTGAGCATCACCTACGGCGCGGGCGGGGGAACGAGAGATCTCACTTTAGACTGGGTCACCCGGCTGCGTGAATGGCAGCCGATCCCACACTTGACGGGTATCGGCCACAGCCGACAAGAAATTCGAGGTTTACTCACGCGCTATGCCGCAGAAGGAGTCAGTAACATTCTCGCCCTGCGTGGCGACCCACCCAAAAATGGTAGCTACGCTCGCGGCGATTTCCCTCAGGCCGCCGATCTGGTGCGATTCATTCGTGAATTCAAACGTCACCATGACCCTCGCGGTTTCGGAATCGGCGTCGCGGGATTTCCGGAAGGACATCCCGCGACGCCTAACCGAATGTTGGAGATGGATTATTTGAAATCAAAAATCGACGCCGGAGCTGACTACATTTGTACCCAGCTATTTTTCGACAATCACGATTTTCACGATTTTCGGGCCCGCTGTGAACTTGCCGGAATCCACGTCCCGATCATCGCCGGGATTATGCCCATCACCAGCCTCACCGGTTTAAAACGTATCGCCGAACTGGCGGGTGGTGCGAGAATCCCTGCGAACTTAATCCGCGCATTCCAACGCGTCGGCTCAGATCCAACAGCGATCCGCCAAGCAGGGATTCACCATGCCGCCGCGCAATGCGCGGATTTACTCCACCACCGCGTCGCCGGCTTGCATCTCTATACACTCAACCAAGCTGACGCCGCCGTCAAAATTTGTGAACGTCTCGGAATTCCCAAACACTCCAAAGCTCTCGCAGTCGCATAAACACTTGATTGGGTTGTCAGTGTTGGTCCGCACCCTCGTCAAAACGAAATTCCCTACCTCGCCCCCGAAGGCCGCAACCGCCAGAGAAGCCCAAAAGCATCATCGCCTTCAAAGCCATCCAAGACAGCACCGAGTGAGTTTTCCAATGAACTTCTACGCCCACATCCTCGAACCAAAAAACCAAGACCATTGGGAACCGCGATTTACCTCATTCAGTGATGGTGAGTATGACTGTCAGCGGGAAAATTACGCCAGAAATGCCGCGATCTCGAACTCCACCACGGCGTGCCATGAGCAATAAATTCATCGCCCATCGCCGGGAAAAGGACGGCATGATTCAGCCCGTTGCTCTCTATATAACGGAAACCGCAGCTCTTTCTGAATCATTTGCCGCATCAATCGGAGTGCCTATGTGTGAACGGCTTCTTGGTCTGTGTCATGACTTAGGCAAATACTCGTGGTTCGGCGGAGTCGCAGAGTCGGCCACGGCGGTCGACCTTCAGGATGGAGTCATGGGTAGCAGTCATCATCGGCGATGCGATGACTGCGATGCGACGCTCCGACCAGAATCTCCAGATGGCGGTGTGGACTAGCTTTACTCATTAAAATCGTGAGTTACCAAAAAGGCCGCCCCGGTTTCCCGAGGCGGCCTTCGAATTAGCGATCTAAACTCAGTGCTTACTTTTTCTTGGCAGCGCGTTTTTCCTCGATCGCGGCTTGAGCCGCAGCGAGGCGAGCAACTGGCACGCGGTATGGTGAACACGAGACATAGGCGAGACCGAGATTATGGCAGTAAACCACCGAATCCGGATCACCTCCGTGCTCGCCACAGATGCCGAGCTTGATGTCGGGACGGGTCTTGCGGCCCTTCGCGACAGCGATTTCCATCAACTGTCCGACACCGGTGGTGTCGAGCGTGGCGAACGGATTCTTGGCGAAGACGTCGTTTTCGACGTAAGGCAACAGGAAGGTGCCCATGTCGTCACGACTGATGCCGAGCGCGGTTTGAGTGAGATCGTTGGTGCCGAAACTGAAAAACTCAGCGCCTTCTGCGATCTGGTCAGCGGTGAGAGCACCACGTGGAACTTCAATCATAGTACCGACTTGGTATTCGAACTTCACCTTTTTTTCCGTCATCACTTCTTTGGCCACGCGATGAACGATTTCTGCTTGGAGATCGAACTCACGTTTGAACCCGACCAGCGGAATCATGACCTCAGGCTTGACCTTGATCTTTTTCTTAGCCACGTCTGCAGCTGCTTCAAAGATTGCCCGGGCTTGCATCTCGGTGATCTCCGGATAGGCGACTCCAAGGCGGCAACCGCGATGACCAAGCATCGGATTGAACTCATGAAGGTCTGCAACGCGCTGAATGATCGTTTCAACCTTCACTCCCAATTTCTTGGCGAGGTCGAGTTGTTGCTCTTTGGTGTGAGGAAGGAACTCGTGCAACGGTGGATCGAGCAGACGGATCGTCGCGGGAAAGCCTTTAAGAGTGGTGAAAATCCCGGTGAAATCCTCACGCTGATAGGGCAGCAATTTTGCGAGCGCAATTTTACGAGCCTCGAGCGTGGTCGCCAAAATCATTTCACGCATTGCGTCAATCCGATCGCCTTCGAAGAACATGTGTTCGGTACGTGTAAGACCAATACCCTTAGCGCCAAAATTGCGGGCAATCTGAGCATCTTTAGGAGAATCAGCATTGGTACGAACGGACATGCGAGTGTGCTTTTCAGCAATAGCCATCAATTCGCCAAAGTCACCGCTTAATTCAGCAG
>JAYWAR010000462.1:0-8660 GCA_043782285.1 Akkermansiaceae bacterium
GAAAGCGCTATTTTGAAAGATCTTATTCAGCCAGCTTTGGCAGACTGCCTTTACTAATTTCGACGATCTTTTTATCTCCGGCAGGGTCTGTGTATTCGACGACGACAGCCCCAGGAGTAATTTTTTTAACTAGATAATTTTTTTTCAAACTATCGGGAGGCAATGCAAATTCAGTGTTTTCTTCGACTTTGAACGATTTACCTTTGAGACCAAGTGCTTCTAATGAAAAAATTGCTGTGCGATCGTATTGTTGAAATTCGTTCATCCGTTCCTCAGGAAGCGGTGAAGGAAATTCATAGATCGTACCTTTTTTGTTCGGACGTTGATCTTCGATTCGAACAATCGTCAATTCGACTTCGATATCGATCATCTTGTTGAATTGCTTGCGGACATTCGCATCAAGCAATTTGAAGCGATTCATCATCGGGACTTTGGTGAAAAGAAATCCGCCAGGAGCAATCAAGCCATCGATACCAGTCTTGTTGGCGCCACCTTTGTTGTCCTGATAATTGAAAGGAAATTTACCATCCGAGCTATACCCTGGGCGTAATACCCAAGTTAAACTTTCATCACCGACATACATTAATTTTGCCAACAAGAAAGGAAAAGACGCGGCGTTATTCGGATCAGTTTTTGCAAGAAACTCTTCAAGATTCGAAAACCCATCTTGGTCTGGATCGCGTGAAGGAGAATCTGCAAATCCAGGATCGAGTCGGTTGTCAATCCACCAGCGATTTGAAATCGGTGGATGCACTGGAGGATCCTTCAATAAATCAACTGATTGATCTGGCAACGTGCTTTTTATAAATAAGGGAATCCCGACGAAAAGATCAACAGGACGATCTCCATCAAGAGCTTGAACCGAAACCCGATCTTGCTTCAAAGAAGCCCGAGTTTTCGGGATAAGGTCGGCATCGCGAACTGCCGTCGTATTATTGCCGCGCCCTTTAAGCCCAAGACTAAAGTCTTGTTCGACGCCAGCGAACTTGGACCAGCCCATGTAACCAAGGCCCAAGGCAATCGCCACGGTTCCGCTTAAGACTGCTTTTTCGTAATTTGTTGAAAACCAAGACATATGTGGAAATTCGGTAATTGTCAGGGTTATAGGAGCTTCTTGGCAGGAAGAAATTCAAACAGATCAAGGCGGACAAACACCTCGACTTGCTCGTGGCCGAGAACTTGAAAGAGAATCCGACTGGAATCGACCGCCGAAACCACCGGCTTAATGACTGCGGCACTTGCCGTATTAGTAGCTAGTGTAAACCCTCCACCAAAAGCGTCTGTAGCCGGAAGACCTACAGTAGGATTATCAAACTTAGCATCCCCCACCAACGGCGGATCTTTTTTCTCGTTTCCAATACGCAATGAACGGATGATCACATATTGATTTTCCAGCTTACTCAACGCGGAAAAAAATTCACGAACCGATCGCTCTGAACCCGAAAAAGTAAGTTCTAAAGGTAATGCCCTTGCCGCTGCGGTGTCGGCTGGAGTGTAACTTTTACTTTCTTCTTCAGGCAAATTCGGGCGATGAAGATTCTGAAGCGCCGTCGGCTGAGATTTGGCCAGCGCAATTAGCAGATTTTTAATTGAATCGAGTTGGTAATCCAGAATTCCAGTGGCTTTTCCGGGAGCCAACGAGGTTTTATAGCTTTCAAAACCCACAAAAAACCCTTCAGGAATTACTGCTCCAACATTTTCGAAAGCCTTGCGAATTTCAAGATTGGTCGCAAGTAATCGAGTCGTAAATTCTTGAGGAGTTACATTTTTAATCTCTTTTGGCAAAAACGGCTCGAAAGCCGCCTGTAACGCTTCTACCGATTGACGATATTCACGAAGAGCTTTGTCTTTACCGTCGCGATTGCTTGCTTGCGGGTAGAGAGCACTTTTTTCAGATCCCGAAGCCTCTTCGGTCGCTGCATCGAAACGTTCTTTTGTAGCTTGATAGCGATTTGAGCCCTGCATTCCCAAAAAAATCACTAAAATAACCCCCAACGATGTACTTCCGCCGAGAGCTACCATAAACTTATTATCCTTGATCCAACTCATAATTCAGGTGGCAATATTTGGTGAATCTACTTAATGGTGACTTCATGCGCGAGCGGCAGAGTGATTTGAAAAGGGAGTCCCAATTCACCCGGTTTCCCGGCTACGGTGACTGCTAAAATTTGGTCATCGCTGAAAGAAACTTCAAGTCCCTTGGAATCTTTGGACTTGAAGCGAAAACGCGTTGAGTGATCTCGAAGATTTTTCAGTAGCTCAGATACTATGTTATGGCTCTTGGGATTCTCTCGCCAAAAACCTTTGATTCGAATCGCGTTGGCAGTTGCAACTTTGAGCACGACGGGTTTTTTGCTTAAAACAGGTTCCTCAGGTTTAAGGTCTGCCATTGAGGATGTGCCGTAAACCGCTTTTGCAAAATCTGCTTTAACCACCGAACTCCCACTTAAGTCCTTACCGATCACAATTTTAGTACCATTTGGAGGCGGGACGTAGTTGGCAAGAGGTTCCAAGTCAGTTAACCAAACCGCATCACTGGCAAAACCGCCGCGAATTTCAGCTAACAAATCAATCCAAAATACATGTGCAGATTCTGCCTCAGTATAGCCTTCGGCAATTTTACGGAGGGCATTCTCTTTTTCCAAGAGCGGGTCAATTTCCGCTTTAAACCGAACCAAAGTGGCTCGTTGATCTTCCATGGTCCGCGCTTCTTCGGTCGCTTTATTCGCAGCAACATTCACGAAAGCCGCCCACAGTCCAATTCCGCCAAGCAATACCGCAGCAGCGGCGACCAAAAACGGCTTACGTCGATCTGCCGCACGTGCTTGAGCGACAATTTTCGGTACTAAATCGATATTAATTGCGGATTTACCGATTCCGCGCAAGCCAAGCCCTACCAGCTCGCCCATCAAATGGCCTTGACGCTGAACTAAATCAGGATCAACCCCTTTACCAAGACTGACATTGCGAACTGGATTGAAGTATTCGATTGGAAGGTTGAGCTTTTCATTAAAAAACTCAAGGGTATAAGGTAAATTAGCACCACCACCTGCAAGCAACACCCGTCGAGGAGCGCTACCCGCATGCTGACTTCGATAATAATTGGTAGTCCGAGCAATTTCCGCAGGCAAGCGAGTCAAAGCATTACGAATTACCATTGCCAATGCTGCAACCGCTTCATCCAATTTTTCGGTATGGCCACCGCTGAGCGCTACCAGACCATGGGTCAGCTTCTGATGCTCCGCATCCATGAAAGAGATGTTATATTCCTTGGCAATCGAAGCCGTCACCGCCGCACCACCAATCGCGATACTGCGGGTGAAAAACCGGCGACCTTCGATGTAGAGTAGGTTGCTAGTTTTGGCTCCGATATCGATCAATAGAATCGGTTCCTCGGGGTTACCGTAGGTGGCACGAAAAGCGCTATAGAGAGCCATAGGTGCGACATCGACCTCCGAGGTGCCGAGACCGCTATCGTTGACGGCGGCATTAATTTCATCGAGAGCGTCTGCCTTGATCGCAACGATTACAGCTTCTTTCTCACTGGCACCTTCGATCAATTCATAATCCCAAATTACTTCTTGCAATGGAAAGGGCACATGCTGTTGCGCCTCAAAAGTGACTAATTGCTCAATATTATCTTCTTGCAGCGGTGGCAGTTTAACGAAACGAGTAAAAACTGATTGGCCCGAGATCGCATAACGTGCTTTGGCTTTAGTGATTTTGAGCCGACGCACAAGATCTGCAATCGCAATCCGAGTCTGCGAAACTTTAGAAGCATCTAAGGCAGGATCCGCGACGATCGACTCAGAATCATAAGCGGTGAGAATCAAGCCGCCATTTTTCGAAACCTCGAAAATGGCCATGCTGATACGCTGCGATCCGATATTAAGTGCAATGTTGATCTGATTATCCGCCATGATACGATTGTAATGAAAAGAAAATATTCGATTAGTAAGTCACAAACGCAATACTCAGCGGCGTTCTTGACTCACCTCGGCATAACGATCCCACCAGATTGCCGCGAATGGCGTTTCCATCTTACTCAGCAGTGGTACCGCTTCACTCCGCGAAATTCTATCCGAAGGCATACTCCACCATCCCGGTTTGCCCTTATTCGTTTCCGCCGCGACTTTTTGGCCATTCACGAGGACCTCATAACCCACGTATTCCACTGCGTTTTTACCACTTCGGTCTAACCCAGTAATCCGTTTGATTGAAGACGGAGAAAGATAAACCGAACAATAAATGTCCTCAAGTAGGGGAATATTGACATAGTCGATATCGCGAGTAAGCAATAACATTGTTTGAGAATTCTCTGGATTCTTGACAGCAAGATACCATTTCACCGTGATTTTATCACAAGTCTTACTTTTCGGTTGCGGCCGGAGATCGAGATTCAACTTGGCTTCAATTTCGAGCCAATCTTTGGGCCGGAATGGTTTACTTTTTGACACTGTAAATTCCGGCGATTTTAAATCGTCTAATGTCGGTACCTCGCTCGTGACTTTAACCGCTTGCCCAAATGCACTCCCTAACGAGATTGCAAAGATCCCTGTTGCAGCGGCGAGGGAAAATGATTTGCGTAACAATTTATTCATTCCGTGTGGGTTTAGGCAGATCCTAGACGTTTAAATTTCGGGTTGACGAGAGAAAATGACAGATTGGCCATAAAATTTATAGCGCGTCGCTTCATTTAACTTTCGTCACCGTCACAAGTAATTGACAAACGGCCGACATCTAAGCCTCAATTAAGAATGTCGTCTGTTAAATTTCTACTCGAAAATCGACAACCCCGAATCGTTGGCAGCTTTGGAAGTTTGCTAGATTTACAAAATTTGACGGCTGAAGCGGCGAGTCAAAGTTGTGACCTCGTAGAAATCCGCTTAGATCTGTTGCTTGCCACAGGTGCAACAATCGAAGCCTCGCGCTGGAAGCATTTGGCAGAAATCCCCTTACTTTTCACCGCACGACGCCAACAAGAAGGCGGAGCGCTGGACTTAGACACGCCAACACGGCTCGATTTACTGCGGATTGCCTTAGACGATGCCGCGTGGATCGACCTCGAAGTTGCCAGCCTTCCAGAGGCCACCGATTTTTTACAGGAACTCGCGACACGCCAAATTCCGTGGATCGCTTCGTTTCATGATTTCACCAAACTCCCGGAAACTGCGGAGCTGGAAGCCGCTGTCCGCATCGCCAAAGAAGCGGGAGCAACACTTTTCAAAGCCGCTGCTCACCTCGCCTCGCACGCAGATCTTGCGCGGTTGGCCGAGTTTCAAGTGACCGATCACGGTCTTCCGGTGGCAACTATGGGGATGGGTCCTCTCGCTCCAGTGTCACGTTTGCTGTGTGCCCAAAGCGGGAGTCTTCTCAACTACGGCTACCTCGGTCAAACCGCAACCGCACCCGGCCAATGGGACAGTGCCTTCCTCAAGCAAGCCATCTCACGGTTGGTCCCATTTTAAGATTAGCTGATAATCTCAACTGGCGCATCTGGCAGCGCTTTGAGAAAGGCTTTGCCATAGCGTTTGGTCAAAATTCGGTTATCGAGAATGCAAACTAGCCCTTGATCGCGCTCCGTTCGAATCAAGCGGCCTACGCCCTGGCGCATCTTGAGAATCGCCTCCGGCACCGAGTAATCCATGAACGGATTGCCACCCGCCGCCTCGATTGCCTCCAGCCGCGAAGCCGTCAGCGGATGATCCGGCACCGCGAAGGGCAAACGCGTCACAATCACATTCGAAAGCGCTTCTCCCGGAACGTCCACCCCCGTCCAAAAACTGTCGGTCCCGAACAAAACGCTATGTACGTCATTGCGAAACTCTTCGATCATCCGATGGCGTGGCATCCCGTCGCCTTGCAGAAAAACCCGCCACCCTTGGGTCCTGAAAAAATGTTCCAGCCGCTGAGCCGCATCTCGCATCATCCGGTAGCTGGTAAATAAGACGAAAGCTCGACCATCGCTCTCCAACACCGATTGCCGGATCCCCTCTGCCAGCAGCTCGTCGTAACGGGGCGTACCCGGATCCGGTACCGATTTGTAAATCCGGATTTTCATCTGCCGTGGATAATCGAAAGGACTGCCAATGCACAGCGCCCGGGCATTTTCAGCACCTACCCGACTGCGGAAATAACCCAAGTTCGGGTCCCCCACCCCTAACGTTGCACTGGTCAGTACCAAGCTTTTTTTACCCGCAAAAAGCAACGGACGCAATTTATCAGCGACGTCCACCGGTGCCGCGTGAAGGCTAAATTGCTGCTCATCCCGGCCGCTGCGCTCTACCCAGTAAACGCTATCATCCGTCGCTTGATCCAAGAAAACCCCAATCGAACCATGGGCCTCGCGCAGGCGACGCGAAGCATCCTGCAACTCTGCACGAGTCGTTTCTGACTCTACATCCGCCGCTAGCTCGTCGATCTCCAACCACAAATTCCGCAGCGGCGCGGCCAAGCTATTCGGCACCACTGCGGCTTGGCGGATGCGACATTCTTTAGAGAAATTTCCAAACTTGGCAATATCGCCCACCTGATGGAAAAACCGTTCCGCCGCAGTCAACGCAGCTTCTACCGCAGTCATCGCCGAGGCCTTACGGAATGTTTTCAAAAGTCCTTTACGCGTCTTGGGATGATAAAGTCGCTGCAAATCAAAACGTAATCCCGATTGAGAAACTCGTAATCCAAGCTGAATCGCCGCAACTTGCTCAATCGTGTGTGCCTCATCGAGGATCGCAAAATCATTCGGAAACAAAAATCCACCGACTTTTTTACCCTCCTCGTCATCTGCAGGTTCATCGTCAGTATTCAGCAGTGCAAAAAACAACGTGTGATTGACCACGATGAGTTTGGCATCCGCTGCCGCTTTACGCGCTTCTTGGAAAAAACAATTGCCGCGCGGCCCACAATGACGGGCCGTACATAGGTGAGCCTCGCTACAAACTTGCAGCCAAACCTTCATCTGCGGTTGAAAATCTAAATCGCTCAGCGTTCCGTCGCGAGTTTTTTCCGCCCACTGACTGATGGCTTCCAACTCGTCATTTTCCGAACCGGTAAAAAGATCGGCCGCTTGTTCGAAAGCACGCCGCAGCCTGAGCGGACAGAGGTAGTTTTGCCGCCCTTTCAACAAAACTGCCGGCAGCTCATCACCCAGAATTTTACGCACAATCGGAATATCCTTGCGCACCAATTGCTCCTGCAAATTGATCGTATGTGTGGAAATAATTCCTTTCCGCCCAGTTTCGAGCGCAAATCGCGCCGCCGGTAGCAAATACGCCAACGACTTTCCCACCCCGGTTCCCGCCTCCGCCACCAAAGGACGCGCGCCAACCAGTGCCTCTGCCACCGCCACCGCAAGTTCTTGCTGTTGCGGGCGGTATTGAAAATCCCGAGATTTCGCCAAAATCCCTTTCCGTGAAAAAGCTTCGCGCACCGCATCGCTGAATCCCGGAATCGCTTGGCCGTCATTGATGGAAATCATCTCCCCGCCATCGCATCCCGCATTGACCGTTCTGCCAAGCTGCAAGTTCAGCATCGAGTCACATCACACTCGACAGCTCCACCTCGCCACCACCACTGTCTTCTTTTAGCGGCTGAACCATGAATTTTTTTCGCATCCATCTTTTCCGCTTTTTACTTCCGCTCGCGTTGGCAGCCGCAGCTGCCGTCTTCTGCGCCTTCCTCGTCCCAGCCGAGATCGCCGCCGTCCAACAACAGCTGATCGGTTTCCCCGACTCCAATATCCCAGCCCACCAAGCGCGCCCTTGGGTGCTCGCAATATTGTGCTTTTTACCGGGATTCGCCACTTTGATCTATGCCTTGGGCGGCACCTTAGATCGCTACATCGCTCGCCAATTTGCCGGTATTTTTGCCATTTGCCTCGGTGCCTTACTGATGATCTGGCTGCTGATGGACTTGAGTAACAATCTCTCCGACTTCCGCGCAGCACAAAACATCACCGCCACCATGGCCACCTTCTATTTCACCCGTGCGCCTTCGATCTTGTTGATGCTGCTTCCTTACAGCCTGTTGCTCGCTCTGCTATCGTCCTTGGGTAAACTTTCCGCCAACCGTGAAATTATCGCCATGATCCAAGCTGGCCGTAGCGTGATCCGAATCACCCAGCCATTAATTATCGCCGGCTTTCTCTTCAGCTTATTGAGTCTTGGATTAAATTACCATTGGGGCCCAATTGCCGAGGGCAGTATCGCCGAAATCCTAGTCGAAGCCAGTGGCAAGCAAGCCAACGAAGCCACTAACGTGCTTTACCGCAACCCCAGTAAGCGGCGTTTGTGGATGATCGGTGCTTTCCCGCAAGATTACCAATTGGGCAAGCCGTTGCGCGACCTCGAAATTACCACCACCCGCGCCGACAAAACTTTGGAAAGTCGCTTGGTTGCCAAAAGCGCCACTTGGGACCGCGTGAGTCACAAGTGGACTTTCGTCGAACCGATCATCGCAACTTTTCAAGCAGGCCAACCCGCCGTTTTTGAGTCTCATCCGGCCGCCCTAACCATCGATTCGTGGCCAGAAACTCCGTGGCAATTGATCAAGCCCGGCCTCAGTGCCACCTATCTCGGCATCCCCGACCTCAGCAGTTGGCTTCAGGCCAACTCACTTCACGGCCAATTCGCCAATCCCGCTCCGTACCAAACCCAATGGCA
>JAYWAR010000463.1:0-3129 GCA_043782285.1 Akkermansiaceae bacterium
GTTAGTTTTTTACAACAAGCTCAACAGCTCCATGGCTACTGCGATCCTGCGCTCTACCCAGCCATCGGCAGTCACCTTGCCGCCGCCGGCCTCACGGTAGAAACTGAATATCACCGCGACCGCTATGATGAATATCAATTCGGCATCACCCGCGCCACCGGTGCCATTGCCGAATCTGGTTCGGTGATCCTTGACGATGAGCGCACCTCGCATCGCCTCGCGGCACTTTCACCGTGGGTCCATATCGCGGTACTAGATCGATCGGAAATCCACCGCACCATCCCGGATGCGATCGCCGCCTTTGGTGATAGCCCCAACATCATCTGGTGTACCGGCCCGTCTAAAACGGCCGATGTCGAAGGGATTCTAATCGAGGGCGTCCACGGCCCCGGTGAGCAGATCGTGCTGCTACACAATTGCTCATGACCACTCTTCCACCGTCACTCTCGCCGTCGGCAATCTTGTCGTTTGATTTCGACGGCACCTTGCACCACTCCGCCGGAGATCCGCCGGTACCGACTGCTTTTTTCACCTTGATCGCTCAACTCCGTGAGCAGCAAGGCCTCATCTGGGGGATCAACACCGGTCGCTCCATGGCCCACATGGTCGAGGGGTTTCTCGAAAGCCAATTCCCGTTCCTGCCAGACTGGGTAGTGGCTCGCGAACGTGAAATCTATTTTCCTAACAATTTTGGCCGGTGGCTTCCCGACCTCGACTGGAATCGCAAAAGCGAACAAGAAATCCACAAGCTCTTCAAGCATCTGCACCAACTGTTAACAAAAATCCGCAGCGAGGTCGAGCAGCACACCGGTGCCCGATGGATCGAAATGGACGGCGAGCCAGCCGGACTCATCTCACAGTCAGAAGCTGAAATGGAATGGATCATAGATCGGATCTCGCCGCTGGTTGCCGCCGAACCACTTCTCGCTTGGCAACGTAATTCCATTTACCTGCGTTTCGGCCATCGTGATTTCCAAAAAGGCAGCAGTCTAAGTCAAGTTGCCAAACACTATCAACGAAACGCGACTCACTGCTTTGCGATCGGTGATAGTTATAACGATTTCGAAATGCTCGATCCCGCCCACGCCGCGATGACTGCCTGCCCCGCCAATGCCGTCGTCGCCATCCGCGAAAAAATCGCTGCCACTGGCGGCCTGATCACCCAAGCAGCATACGGCCATGGCTCGATCGAAGCACTCCATCACTACTTCGGTAACCCGCTGTAGTAGCGGTTTATAACCTTCACACTTCATCATCGGCTGTAGCGTCGGTCTATGACCGTCGAACTTAACAAAAAACTTTTTTAAATAATCGATCACAAGTATTCAGCAATATGCCGCCCTCCAGCGGCAAATCTAGCAAATTGCCACCGACTTACGCGGTTCGGTTGATGGCTGGGACTTCAAGCAATATATCCTCGGGACCTTGTTCTACCGCTTCATCAGTGAAAACTTTGCAGCTACATCGAGGCAGGAGATCCAAACATCTCTTATGCTCAAATGGCAAATAGCGTCATCACCCCTGAAATCAAGGACGACGCGATCAAAACCAAGGGCGACTTCATCTACCCCAGCTAGCTGTTTGCCAAAATCCTAGCCACTGCCAATACTAACGAGAGCCTCAATACCGATTTGGCGGCGATCTTTTCCGCAATCGAGAATTCCGCCAACGGCGATGCTTCGGAAAAAGACATCAAGAGCTTGTTCGTGGATTTCGATACCACCAGCAACTGCCTCGGTAATACCCTCAAAGACAAAAACCTGCACCTCGCCGCCGTGCTCACCGGTATTGCCATGCGCAAACTTCCCGACGCTTGGCAGGAAAAGCACGATTACCGCCCACTCTCCGCTGCGAATGCCTCCCTCTACTCACTCACTGCGGCGGTCCGCGGTTCGATGGGTTTCATCCCTCAGCTCGGCTTCGTCCATGTTGCCAGTACCCTGCCTTTTATTTACGATGCTGCAGATCTCTACAAACACGAAACCGGTTGGCCCGCTGCTTTTGAATCCATCGCGCTCGAACCTGCGGATAATGGTGAAGTTTTCGTCCGCAAATTGCTCAAACAGAAAATCGAGGGGACTCGGATGCTCCGTCGGATGCCCGAGGACTTGAAAAAACTCTTCGAAGGCCTCGGCGAAGCCCCCGAAAACGCCCCTCCAGATCCCCCCCTCCAACCTCATCTTTAAAATTTAAAATCTGAAATTTCCACCCATGACCGTTCTCGTTTGCAACGATGTCCCACCCCCAATTGTCAGGGCTACAGCGTGGAGCGCGTCGAAAACCGGACGCAAGGACATCGAAATCTCCGTTATACGGCTGATCGCAGAAAGCTGGATTAATCCAGAAAGTTATCCGTTCTGAATGGAAAATGCACGGCACTGGGTGCGCCAATTTGACACGCCTCAGTCTAGCCATTAATTCGTTATTTCTTCCGCTGTAACTCATTGGCAAGTCCAGGATTTCCCCACCCGCATGGGAATGGCCCGGGTTATGTCAAGTCTGATCCTGAAAAGCTCCACGACCTCGCCACCCACCAACTCAACCACCAACTCAACCACCAACTCAACCGCTACCTCAACCGCTACCTCAACGCCGCCAAACGCCACTTGATCCAATCGATCGAAACCTTCTGGGACAGATACGCCGTCTCCAGCTGCGCCTAGAAAATGAACGCACCAAACCCTCTAATCGCTCAATGAGTTTCTAACTTAATTGGGGTATTTGAAATGAAGCTCAACCTTGCCATCTTCAACGCCAACGGCGTTCCACCCTTCAGCCTAAGGTTGCGCGGTACGCGCTACCCTGGGAATTCGTCACCCCACAAATTTCAACCCCAACGGGGTTGCGCCCCGAACGACGTCCGCGCCGCGCCACCGGACGGAACCGCGGTGCGGTTCGATCTTTTATCCGCCCGTTCCCAGGGTAGGCCTCATTGTATTCGGCCAACCCTAGGCTGAAGGGCAGAATCCCGTTGGGATAGGAATGATGGCATGACAAAAGGCCCTTGGCAAAAGGCCTGTCCCTTTGTCATGATCGATCGGTGTGGAAAACTAAACTGAAAAATCCCCGCTGACGTCCTTCACCCGGGGGCCGAGGCTCATCTTGGTGAGGCCTGGCGACTCAGGGAGC
>JAYWAR010000464.1:0-3122 GCA_043782285.1 Akkermansiaceae bacterium
ACCGACGAATCGCTATCGAGTTGGTTTGAAATTTACTCGCAACACCTCGCCAGGGTATTGATATCATCCTTCACGCAGCCCCTGTCCCATGAGATTTCAAACCAAATGCCCTGTTTGACTGCGAAACTTTACGAAAATGGGGTTGCAATTTTAAGGGCCGCATGTTGTTTTTGCAGCCGAGTAACTAATGATGTGCGCGCGTGGCGGAATTGGTAGACGCGCTAGATTCAGGTTCTAGTGGGGGCAACCCTGTTCAGGTTCGAGTCCTGTCGCGCGCACCATGTTGATCGTTCGTAAAAAATCGCTTAGATTATTCCAGTTGGAAAAAATCAAAATTTCCTCCTAAGATCGTCAGTATACTTTAGTTAAGATTTACTGCTGGAAATGATCTGAAGCGGGTGTGTCGCCGATGGAGATTTGGACTTCGCCGTTTGCCGAAAGGTGAGTGAGGCAGTGATAGACTTCTTCAGGTTCGGCATCAATTTCGGTGGCGATTTCGTCGGCGGTTTTGGCGTAGGCGGTCAGGTGGCCGCGAACTTTGTTAAGAGTTTCGATGAAGGCCCCGGCTGCTTTTTTACCGGCCTCGACACCGGGCTGATGATAGGCGTTGATGTTGACGAGTGAGGCGTAGAACGAAACCGTGCGCTCGAAGAGTGCAATCAAGAGGCCGAGTTGAAAGGGGGTAACTTCAGGAATCGAAATCGTCACAGATTGGCGACCGGAGTCATGCAGTGCCTTGCGGGTGCCTCGGAAAAACCCTTGAAGGTAGTCGGCAGTGGTGGTGCCGGGGTCAACTTCAATGCTGTGGCCGTGGCGACCTTTTCGAACTTCGATGAAGGTCGCAAAGAAATTATTTACGCCGTCGCGAAGTTGTTGGATATAAGCGTGTTGATCGGTGGAACCTTTATTGCCGTAGACGGCGATGCCTTGGTTGACGAGCTTGCCGTCGAGATCGTGGGACTTGCCTAAGGACTCCATCACCAGCTGTTGAAGATATTTAGAGAACAAGCCCAGTGAGTCTTTGTAGGGTAGAACCACCATGTCCTTTTCGCCCCGACCATTGGTGGCGCAGTGCCAAGCAATGGCGAGTTGCATGGCGGCATTTTTCGTGGAATCTTGGTTGCGAGTTTCCACATCCATGGCAGCAGCACCAGCGAGCAGGGCTTCGATGTCAAGGCCTTGGAGGGCTGCGGGAACGAGACCGACGGTGGAGAGGACCGAAGTGCGGCCACCGATCCAGTCTTCCATCGGAAAACGGGCGATGAAGTGGTGTGCGATGGCGTATTGGTCAAGCTTGGAGCCGATGCCGGTGACGGCGACGGCGTGGCGGCCGAAGTCAAGTCCGACCGCTTCGTAGGCAAACTTGGTTTCGAGCATCCCGTTACGAGTTTCCGCAGTACCGCCGGATTTGGAAATGACGAGAACCAAGGTTTTGGCGAGTCCAAGCTTGGAGAGCTTGGCGAGGACGGTGTCCATGCCGGCCGGATCGGTGTTGTCGAAAAAGTAGAGCGGCAAACGGGCGTCTTGGCCGATCGCCTCAGACACCAATTGTGGGCCGAGGGCCGAGCCGCCGATGCCGATGAGTAGGATTTGTTTGAAATTTCCACCATGAGGCGGGGTGATGGCACCCGTATGAACTTTTTCTGCGAAATGCTTGAGGGCCGCGATTGGCTCGATGATCGCGCGTTTCAGAGCTTCGGTGGGGGCGAGGTCGGCGTTGCGTAGCCAATAGTGGCCGACCATGCGACCTTCATCGGGGTTGGCAATTGCCCCGGACTCGACAGTCTGCATGTCGGCGAAGGCTTGGTTAATCTTTGGTTGGAGCGCTGCAAGGTCGCTAGGCTTGAGCTCCATGAGCGAAAGATCGAGGGAGAATCCATGCTGTGGGTAGCGGACGAGACTTTGGTTGTAGGATTGCCAGGACATGTTCGTGAAATTTTAAGTTGAAAAAATGAAATTGGAAATACGCAATTTCAATGGTAATAAGCACAAAGCTGGCATAGGTGGGTCGTGAAATCAATCATCGTCGAGCTGCGAGTGATGAAAGATCGGGGGGAAGGGGATTAACGAGGCTAATAGGTGAGGATCGAGTGGACGGGGTGGTGCCCGAGTTTGGTGCGACCGGCGAGGAAACTGAGCTCAATTAGGACCGAAATGCCGACGATGTTGGCACCGAGTTCTTCAAGGAGCTTGATGGCAGCAGCAGCAGTGCCACCGGTGGCAAGCAGGTCGTCAACTAAAAGGACTGATTCGCCGGGAAGAATGGAGTCCTCGTGAAGCTCGACGATCGAGTCGCCGTATTCCAGCGAATAAGGGGTCTGGCGGGTTTTCCAAGGGAGTTTACCTTTTTTGCGAATGGGGACAAAGCCTGCGCCGATGCGATCCGCAACGGTGGCGGCAAAGATGAAACCACGCGCGTCGATACCAACAACCTTATCGATTTTCACGGCTGCCGCAGTTTCGCAAAGGAGCGAAATAGATTTATGAAAAAGTTTACTGTCCGCAAGAACGGGGGTGATGTCCTTAAAAATGATTCCTGGCTTTGGAAAATCAACGACATCACGGATGGCGGCACGGAGTGAATTAGGCATTAGCGGCGGAATCTAAGGGTGCGGGTCCGTATTGGGAAATCTAAAACCTCGGGAGAATTAGAACGGATTAAGATGGTGAGCTAGAATTTTGGACCCGCTACCTCCACAATCAATCCAGATGAAGCTTAAACCACGCCAACCTACCACCGCACTTCAACAAGCCCTTGATAGCCAATACGACAACGCAGTTCATCGCCAAACCCTACCCCAAGGTCTGCGAGTCTGACAGTGGGACAGAGTCTGACAGAGGGACAGGCCTTTTGTCATCGTGAGGTGAGCTAGATTTTTGGACCATCTACCTCCACAATCAGCCCAGATGAATATTACCAAGCCACGCCAACGATACACCGCAGAGTTCAAAGCTCAGGCGGTCGAGCTCATCAGCACCGGAAAGTCCGTGTCCCAGATCGCCGAAGACCTCTGCATCGGCAGCAACCTGCTTTATAAATGGAAACAGGACTCGCAGGGAGCGCAGGTCGGTAGCGAAGGACTGCGAGCCGTAGGCGAGAAGTCCGAAGCGGACGAACTGCG